>DGUF01000257.1 GCA_002394525.1 Lachnospiraceae bacterium UBA4317
TCGGCGGACCATTTGCCTGTGTGTAACCAATCCACGTATATCAGTTTGGTAAACTGCCGGGGACTGAATAAACAAGGCTCTTTCAAGATGCCGTCATATCTTTAAAAGCAAGAGGTGCCCTGCCAGGTGTTGCGCTGAAAATTTACACTTGACAAAAGGTCACTTCATATCAGTAACAGATTTATTTACTCCTGCTGCCCGCTGCCCTGCAGGTCCCCGCGGCCGGCGGCAGGGACGGCCGGTCCCGGGTCCTTCTGACCCTGAACCGCTCATCCCTCCGGACCGGATCCTCCGGGCTTTTCGTTTTTCTCGGAAAGCCGCTCGTCCGCCAGCCTGACGACCTCCCGGATCTCCTGGAATCTTTCGATCACCTTCGCGTAATTTTCCCGCACATGGGGAAACATACAGGCCGTGCAGTCCTTGATTCCCTTCTCATTGTAGCGGAAGTTCCCGCCGCAGCCCCTGCCCAGGGCGTAGAGAGGACAGTAGCAGAAGAGGCAGTTGAAGTCCTCCGGCCGGGAGGTCCTGTGGCAGGGGAAATACTTACAATCCTTATTTTGAAAAAACTGATGACTCACGGCGTGTATCTCCTTCCCCCTCCCGGCCGCGGGATGCCCTGTTTGCCCGTTTTGTTCCCATTTGACAACTGGCCGGCGCTGGTGATCCCTCTGGTCCGGCGTTTTTCCGCACTGATGGCAGGGGTCACTGGCCGGCGCTGGTGACCGCCTCATAGACCTCGGCGGACAGGGCCGCGATCTGCGCCCGCATCTCGTCCTCGCTGACAGGAGGGACGGTCGTCATCACGGTCAGGATATAGGGATGGTCGGGCACGAAAATGATGGCGGCGTCGTTCTGGATCTCCACGCTGGCGCCGTCCTCCTGGGTGAAGAGCTCACCGGTCTTGTTGGCGGTCTCGACATCCCCGGGCACGCCTGCCGGGATCTTCTGCCGGTTTCTGGCGATCTGGGCCTTCATGGCCTCCATGATCCGGTCGGAGGCCTCCTGGCTGACATAGGTCCCCTCGTAGACCTCCCGCAGCACACGGGCGCAGTCCGCGGAGGAGGTATAGTTTTCCGTGCCGGGATGCAGCATTTTCCGGTTCAGCTGGCCGGCCTTGAAGCCGTGCTCCTGAATGAAGGCGTTGATGGTGTCCATACCCAGGACATCGATCAGGGTGTTGGTCGAGTCATTGTTGCTCTCGGAGATCATGGTGAAGAGCTGGTTGGGATAGTCATCTCCGATGACGCCCCTGTCGATCTGCTCAAAATAGCAGCCCGCGATATAGAGCTTGATCAGACTGGCCGAGATCATGGGATTGTCGGCATTGATCCCGAATTCCTCGCCGGTGTCCAGCCGGTGCAGGCACATGGACCACTTACCGCTCTTTGCGGCCAGCTCCTCCTCCAGATGGTCTTTGAGCTCCTGGATCTTCGGGTCCAGGATAAAGGACTCGGCGGCAGTCTCCATGGCCGTGCTGCCGCTGCCCGCCTCAATGGCCACCTGCTTTTTGGGCGGATGCTGGACGATATAGGCATCGATACCATTGGCAATGCCGCGCACCATCTTTTTGCGCATATCCGGATCCTGCATCTTGAGGTCCTCCTCCCTGTTGGACAGGTATCCCATTTCCAGGATCGTCACGGGAACGTCGCTCCAGTTGATCCCGGTCATGGTATCTGTCTCCCATACACTTTCCGCCTGGATGCCCGTCTCCAGAGTATAGGCATCGAGGACGCACTCAGAAAGCGCACGGGACTCCTCATAAATATCGGCATTGAAGGCATTTCCGGGCGTCTGGCAGATGGTCATGGCCCCGGTGTGGCCGGAATCTCCGACGCTGTTGGCATGAATCCTGATCAGGGCGTCCGCCTCCGCCTCATTGGCGATCTCTGCCCGCTCGGAGTTGCTGATATCCACATTATTGGTCTCCCTGGTCATAACTACCTTGTAGCCCCGCTCTTCCAGCTCCTCCCGCAGGGCCAGGCCGATGTCCAGGACCAGCTGGTACTCGGGCACTCCCGAAGCCACACCGGTCGCGCCGCCGGTCACCTTGTCCTTGGTCTCGGAGGACTCCGGCCCCAGGAGCTCATCCTCCAGATCGGCGTGCTCCTGGTGGCCCGGATCGATGGCGATCACGGCCTTGTAGAATTCAGCAGCTTCCTCTGCCGCGGCTGTGGCTGCCGTTCCGGCTTCCTCCGAAGATGCTGCCGCTGTGGCTGCCGTCCCGGCTTTAGCCGAAGATGCCGCGGCAGCTGCGGTCTCCGCTGTCGACCCCGGTCCGGGGGCCTCAGTGCCCGCCTGGGCAGCTCCCTCCCCGGCGGATGTGCCGGGAGCGCTGCCTGTCTGCGTCCTGTTGCAGCCGGTGATCATCCCTGCCAGCAGCGATGCTGCCAGGACCAGCCCGCAGGCCCTTGCCAGTGTTCTGGATCTTGTCTTTCTCATGGCATTGTGCTCCTTTTTGATGCCTTGTATCAGTGCTTCGTGAGTCAGCGGGGAGTCAGTGGGGAGCCAGGGTGAGTCAATGACCCGCAATGGCCCACCCGGGCCTCAGGCCTTCTCCGCCAGAAGGTCCGCGACATAGACGCCGCTGGCCGAGGCATGGGAAAGGGAATGGGTCACGCCGCTTCCGTCTCCGATCACAAAGAGGCCGGGATGGTTGGTCTCGAGCTCGTCGGTCAGGTCCACCTCCATGTTATAGAATTTGACCTCTACTCCATATAGGAGGGTATCGTTGTTGGCCGTCCCGGGCGCGATCTTGTCGAGGGCATGGATCATCTCGATGATGCCGTC
>DGUF01000118.1 GCA_002394525.1 Lachnospiraceae bacterium UBA4317
GGCGTGAACATGTAACGTTGCGTTCAGCGATTCCAACGCGCTACAACAATGCGAAGCATTGTTGACGCTTGAACGCCTTTAAACTCGGGTTTTGCGCAAAAAGCGTGCGCAAAACACCTCGCGTTTCAGGTGGGCCTGAACTGTAACTTATATACCTGTTCACAAGACTGCCGGATGCGTGTAGAATAAAAGGCACGAACAAAAAAGACCGGGGAACCGGAAGGGAGGATCTGAACATGAGCCAGAACATGGAAGAGAAGGAAAAGGAAACGACAGAAGCCAGGGATACATCTGAAGGAAAGGCTAAAAAGGAAACCGCGTCAGGAATCAGCCGGTATTTTCAGCATGTCTGTGCCTCGCTGCGCGCCTCCGCGAAGTGGATCTTTTTCGGGATCCTCTGCGGTGCAGTCGTCGGCACCATCGCCAGTGTATTCGCGATCGCGATCCGGACAGGGACCCAGATCCGGGCCGCCTTTCCTCCCCTTCTCTTCGGCCTTCCAGCCGCAGGCCTGGTCATCGTCTATGCCTACCACAAACTGGGATTTGAGAAAGACGGCGGGACCAATACGATCCTGGAGGCGATCCGGGAGGGGGAACAGGTCCCTCTTCAAATGGCTCCGCTGATCTTTATCGGGACCGTCCTGACACACATGTTCGGCGGGTCCGCCGGCAGGGAGGGGGCCGCGCTGCAGATCGGAGGCAGCATCGGCAACGGCCTCGGGCGCTTTCTGCATTTTCAGGAGGCCGACACGAAGAGAGTCATCATGTGCGGCATGAGCGCCGCCTTTGCCGCCCTCTTCGGAACACCGCTTGCGGCCGCCATCCTGCCGATCGAGATCAGCACGGTGGGGATCATGTATTACTCCTCCCTGGTCCCCTGCGTCCTCTCCTCTCTCGTCGCCTTCTATATCGCGGGATCCTTCGGTCTGAGCGGGGAGGCCTATCCCCTGGGAGAGGTCCTGCCCATGCACCTGCCGGATGCGCTCCTGACCGTGGTGCTCTCCATCCTGTGCGCCCTGGCCGCGATCCTCTTCTGCGCCATGATGGACAAGGTCTCGGGACTGCTGCGCAGGTTCCTGAAAAATGATTATATCAGGGCAGCCGCAGGGGGGCTGATCGTCGTCCTGATGACGATCGCAGTCGGCAGCCAGACCTATAACGGGGCCGGGGCGGATATCATCGAGCTCTGCTTTGAGAATAATCCCTCCAAAGTCTTCCTCCTGGCCTTTCTGCTGAAGATGCTCTTCACCGCCGTGACACTGGGGAGCGGCTACAAGGGCGGCGAGATCGTCCCCTCTCTCTTTATCGGCGCGACTCTGGGACTTAAATTCGGCGTCCTGACCGGCCTTCCTCCGGCCCTGTGCGCGGCCCTGGGCATGGGCTCCCTCTTCTGCGGCGTCACAAACTGCCCGGTCGCATCCCTCCTGATCTGCTTCGAGATGTTCGGCTTTGATGCCATGCCCTATTTCCTGCTGGCCATTTCCTTCACCTACCTGTTCTCCGGAAACTTCGGTCTCTACCACGGGCAGGTCATCCGCTACTCCAAGTATGAGCCCGGCAAGGTCAATGCCCGCGCCCATCACTGACGCAGCCGCGAAGGGACGCGGGCCGGGCGCCCTTTTTACGCCCGCCGGTCCCGCGCCCCGCACTTTTACCGTCTCATTTATACTGTGTAGAATAATAGGGAATGACGATCCTGGTCCCGGGCCTCAGGTCCGGGACCTTTTCTGTGTCAAAGGGGATCCCGTTGATCTCACAGACCTCCTCCACATATTGTCCGGCCGAGTCGTAGTGTGTCCTGTCCCCGTATCTGCCGGCCAGGTCCTCCAGGCTCTCCCCGTTTGCCAGCGTGACGGTCGTGTAATACTTCCAGGAGGACTGGACGGGACGGCTGGACGCGCCTGTCATCACGCAGAAACCGCCCACGAGGCCGGAAAAGATCATGGCAAGAAGCAGGAGGCGGAGGGCTCCTCCGGTCCGTTTTTTCCTCCGGCCGTCCCTGTGCGCTCTGACGCGCTTTTCCTCTTCCCTCCGGCCCGTGTCCGCGTGTCCGGAGACAGACCTCCGGGACCTGCCTTCACCGGCATCAGGGACAGGACGCGCAGCGGCAGGCTCTGTGTCCGCCTGAACGGCCTGTGTGACGGCAGCCGGTCTCCTGGACAGGGTGATCACCCTGCTCCGCGCCGCGCCGCTGTCAGAGTTATTTCCATATCTGTTTCCATATATGTCTCCATACATGCTGTTCTCGTATCCCCAGGCCCCGCAGTCTGTCTTCTGCACAAAATCCATTACAACGATCCCGTTCATAACCGCTCCTCTTCCGCTGTCCGATTAAACTGATGATTTCAACTGCTTTTATGCTGACTATTTGCTGATTTTTTATACCGATCTTTTATATTGATCTTTTTATGTTGGTTTTTATGCTGATCTGTCATGCCGGTTTATTATGCTGATCATTTGTTCTGCAAACGTTCGTTTGGATCTTTTTCATTATACCGAACGTGCATTTGCATGTCAAGCTTTTGCGAACAAATTTTCTGAACAGATTTTCGGAATATGTGTTTGC
>DGUF01000243.1:0-731 GCA_002394525.1 Lachnospiraceae bacterium UBA4317
GGGGAGGAGGAGTATCTGGACGGTGTGACGCTTAAGCCCCGTGACTTTTTTGAAAAGCTTGTCCGGAAAAAAGAGGTTCCGCGCACATCGCAGATCACTCCCTATGAATTTCAGCAGGAGTATCAGAAGGCGATCGATGCGGGAGAGGGTGTGCTCTGCATGACCATGTCCTCCGGCGTCTCGGGAACCTATCAGAGCGCCTGTGCCGCGGCAGCGGATTTCGGGGACCGGGTGATCGTCATCGACAGCCGGCAGTTCTGCATTTCCCTCTATGCCCTGGTGGAGTATGCCTGCAGGTGCCGGGATGCCGGAAAGACCCTGGAGGAGACGGCGGCCCTGGTCGAGCGGGCCAAAAAGCGGATCCATGTGATCTCGATCTTTGCCACGCTGGAATACCTGCGTCTGGGCGGACGGATCTCAGCGGCGGCAGCCATGGCGGGGAACCTCCTTTCGATCAAGCCCATCATCACCATCACGGACGGCGTCGTCGATGTGATCGGCAAAGCCAGAGGCCTGAAAAAGGCCAATGCCATGGTCGCGGACTTTATCCGCAGGACCGGCGGGATCGACTATTCCATGCCCTTCTGCCTGGGCTTTACCGGTTTTTCCGAGGAGAGCCTGGTAAAAAATATCAGGGACCATAAGGATGTCTACGGGGCGGATGACCTGTGGCCGGCCTTTGATCCCGACCGCAATGTCATCGTCCCGGTAGGGGCGACGGTGGGGACCTA
>DGUF01000243.1:863-1767 GCA_002394525.1 Lachnospiraceae bacterium UBA4317
GTCCGGACTGAAACACAAACCCATGTATCAGAGATGAGAAGAAAAGAGGGAGCGGATATGTTAAAACGGGTTATATATAGTATTGCTGCAGGTCTGCTGGCTCTTTCCCTGTCCGCCTGCGGTGGCGGCAGGGCTGACAGGGTGGAGACACCTGCCGGCATGAATATGCAGCGGGGCAGGAACTATAAAGAGGTCATCGAGGATTTCCAGGACAAAGGCTTTACCAATATCCGGACGGAGACGATCGAGGACCTGGAATTCGGCTGGACTGTCAAAAACGAAGAGGTCGAGGAGATCCTGGTCGGCGGCGACAAGCGGTATGACGCAGGCGTCTGGGTACCGGCCGACACGGAGGTCGTGATCCGCTATCACACCTATAACAGGAAGGCGTCCGAGGAGGAGGCTGCCGGAGAGACGGATCCCGGAGACAAACCCGCGGAACAGGCACCTGCAGACAAGGCGCCGGCTTCAGGCGCGGATGCCGCAAAGGAAACTTCGAAAGAAAATTCTAAAGAGGCTTCCAAAGAGACTTCCAAAGAAGCTTCGAAAGAGACTTCTGAAGAGACTTCTGACGAGACTTCCAAAAAAGCTTCGAAAGAGACTCCTGACGAGGCTTCGGATCAGGCTTCGCAGAGCGGGACTTCGGAACCTGCCTCCGGGGACCAGCAGTCCGCGGATGCCGCAGCCACCCGGGGCGATTGAGACAGCGCCCGCAAGAGCCTGAGGAGGCGGACAGCCGGCAGGGAGAGGCCGGCCCGGCAAATTCTGAAAGGATAAGGAAATAAACCGTGAGCGATCCACAAAATCTTGACAGGATTGACAGACTGCAGAGGGACTGCACCCTCCCGCGGGAGGACCTGCGAACCCTGCTGGAGACCCTGTCCGGGGAGGAGGCCGGATACCT
>DGUF01000243.1:1911-3730 GCA_002394525.1 Lachnospiraceae bacterium UBA4317
TGTAAAAACGACTGCTATTACTGCGGTATCCGCCGGTCCAACAGGGAGGCGGACCGCTACCGCCTGGACAGGGACAGTATCCTCAGATGCTGTGAAAACGGCTACAGGCTGGGCTTTCGGACCCTGGTCCTGCAGGGGGGAGAGGACCCTTATTATACGGATGAGAGGATCTGTGACCTGGTCTCCGAGATCCGGTCACGGCACCCCGACTGCGCGGTGACCCTCTCCATCGGAGAACGGCCCAGGGAGAGCTACGAGGCCTTTTACAGGGCCGGGGCGGAGCGCTATCTGCTCCGGCACGAGACAATAGACGCGGACCACTACAGGATGCTGCACCCGGCGGACCTGTCCATTGAAAACCGTGTGCGCTGCCTGCGGGATCTTCGTGAGATCGGATTTCAGGTCGGCTGCGGGATGATGGTCGGAAGTCCCTTTCAGACCATCGACAACCTGCTGGACGATCTCTTTTTTATGCAGAAATTCCAGCCCCACATGATCGGGATCGGCCCCTTCATCCCCCATGCCTCCACCCCCTTCCGGGACCAGAAGCCCGGGACCCTGGAGGACACCCTGCATCTTCTGGCCGTCATCCGCCTCATGAACCCCCGCGTCCTGCTGCCGGCCACCACGGCCCTGGGCACCATCCATCCCCGTGGGAGGGAACTGGGGATCCTGGCGGGCGCCAATGTCGTCATGCCCAACCTCTCGCCCACCGATGTCCGCGGCAAATACCTGCTCTATGACGGCAAGATCTGTACAGGGGATGAGGCGGCGGAATGCCGCCGCTGCATGGAGCTGCGCATGGAAAAGATCGGCTATCATGTGGCGGTCTCCCGCGGAGACTCCAGAGTTCCGACGGAGGGAGACAAAAGGGCGTGAAGGACAGTGTGACGGACAGTGTGACAGAGGGACAGGCACCTTGTCACACTTGCTGTGACAAGGTGCCTGTCCCTCTGTCACACCTGTCCCTCAGCCACACCAGTCTCTCTGTCAGAGTTCCTGCAGCAGTAAAAAAAACACAAAAAAGAAATGAGGAAGTACCTATGTCCTGGGAAGATAAGATCAGAAAAGTAGAGCCCTACGTGGCGGGTGAGCAGCCCAAAGAAAAGAATATCATCAAGCTCAATACCAATGAGTGCCCCTACCCGCCTGCTCCGGGAGTGGAGAAGGCGGTACGGGACCTGGCCGGGGACAGCAGTGCCCTGCGCCTGTATCCGGACATGGACGCGACCCCTCTTGTGGAGGCCCTGGCCGCCCAGTACGGGGTGGATCCCGACCAGATCTTTGTCGGCGTGGGGTCGGACGATGTCCTGGCCCTCTGTTTTCTGACCTTCTTTTCCGGCGGAAGCGAGGAGGAGCCCCTCCTCTTTCCCGACATCACCTATTCCTTCTATGATGTCTGGGCCAACCTCTACCGGATCCCCTTCCGCATGATCCCTCTCAGGGAGGATTTTTCCATCGATCCGGAGGACTATATACCGGCCGTGACGGGGCAGAAAAACTGCGGGATCATTTTCCCCAATCCCAATGCCCCGACCGGTCTCGAGCTCGCCCCGGCCGGGGTCGAGAGGATCATCGCCGGCAATCCGGACAGCATCGTGATCGTGGATGAGGCCTATGTGGATTTCGGAGCGCAGACCGCCCAGCCCCTGCTTGACAAATATGAAAACCTGCTGGTTGTCCAGACCTTCTCCAAGTCCCGCGCCATGGCCGGGGCCCGGGTCGGCTTTGCCATCGGCAGCAAAAAGCTGATCAAATATCTCAAGGACGTGAAGTTCTCCTTCAACTCCTATACCATGAACCTGCCCTCCATCCGGAT
>DGUF01000092.1 GCA_002394525.1 Lachnospiraceae bacterium UBA4317
AGTTCTTGAGATCTGTGCCCAGAAGTCCGTAGGGATAAGCCTCGCGCAGGTCATCCTTGGTCAGGAAGGGGAGCTTGTAGATGTCGTCGACGCTCTGGATATCCTCGGGTTTGACACCCTTTTTGTCCATCAGATTGTGATAGTAGGGGACATTGTCGTAGACATATTTGACCTGCTTGACGATCTTCTCATTCTGGATCTTGAGAATTTCCTCCCGTGAGGCGGTTTCGATTTCCTTCTGATAATAGTTGCCCATGGTCTCTCCTTTACTTTTCTTTTTCGCTGTTTTTAGTGTAGTCTGCCGGGGGTCCGGTCTGTGTGGATCAGCGTTCCATGTCCCTGCTCTTCGGGAGGGCGCGGACTGGAACGACAGGAACGATCAGGATGCCCTGCCTGTGACCCGGTCTTCCGGACCGGGCTTTTGCCAAAAAAACAAGGGGTGCGGCACAGGTCGATGTGCCACACCCCTTGAATGTTTCTCCTGAACTTTTCAGCTCTCCGCATTCTTCAGCATAGCAAATCAACCTTACTGTCCGAGCCAGTAAAGCTAAAGGTAAAGCCGAAGATAAACCCGAAGGTGTTGATGCTGCGAAGATTGCGGTTCATGGTAATGCTCCCGTTATGGCCAGTGTGAACTGGTATACATAGCCGTGCGCAAGGCACAGGTCAAAACAAACTGGTTTCGAGTTGCTGCAACTTGTGTTGAATCATATCACCGCGTTAAAGTGGTGTCAACAAAAAGTTTATCGAAAAAACGAGTATTATAGGCAATTTTTTACATAAAAACCTGTCAGTATATGCAGGTTTGGATAAGTGCACAAATAAATGCTGTCTGTCTGTTTCAGTTCAGGCGGGCCTGAACTGTGAAGCCATCCGCTGTGAGGCCGCGCGGACTTCTTCTTTTACAGGAATGAGCCGGATGATATAATAATAAAAACACGACAGGATGAAGAAAGTTGCGAAAGAGGCCCTTCCGGCGCCCTGACCGCAGACCTGCCGGCGACAGGATTCTTTTGAAAGGAAAACAGCATGAACAGCACAGAGATAAAAAAGATCAACCGGGAGCTCTTATCATTTCTGGACCGGAGCCCCGTTCCCTATTTCGCGGTCAGGAACATGAAGGATATGCTCAGGGAGGCCGGTTTTACGGAGCTTGCCGAAAAGGACCGGTGGGAGCTGGAGGCGGGAGGAGCCTATTTTGTTTCCCGCAATGATTCCGCCCTGATCGCCTTCAGGATCCCGCGGGAGAGATTCATCGGCTTTCAGCTGATGGCCAGCCACTGTGACTCCCCGGTCTTCAAGATCAAGCCCGACGCGGAGATCACGGTCGAGAACCGCTATGTCAAGCTGAACGTGGAGAAGTACGGAGGCATGCTCTGCGCGCCCTGGTTTGACCGGCCCCTGTCCGTCGCGGGCAGGGTGATCGTAGAGACCGGCGAGGGGGTCGGGACCAGGCTGGTCAACATCGACCGGGACCTGCTGATCATCCCCAACCTGGCCATCCATATGAACCGGGAGGCCAACGACGGCATCAAATACAATATCCAGAACGACATGCTGCCCCTTTTCCGCCAGGAGACTCCGGGCCGGAAGGGGCGGGGCAAAACCTTCGGGGACCTCATCGCCGCGGAGGCCGGAGTCAGGCCTGACCAGGTCCTGGACACGGACCTTTTTCTCTACAGCAGGATGAAGGGGACCTTCGTCGGCCTGAACAGGGAATTTATCGCCAGCGGGAGGCTGGATGACCTGCAGTGCGCCTTTGCCTCTCTGAAGGGAATCATGGAGGCGGAGCCCGGCAGGAGCGTGGCCGTCCACTGCGTCTTTGACAATGAGGAGGTCGGAAGCGGCAGCAAGCAGGGGGCGGCGGGAACCTTTCTGAGAGATGTCCTGCACAGGATCAGCGCTGCCTTGGGCCTGGGCGAGGAGGACTATCTGAGGGCCCTGGCCTCCAGCTTCATGGTCTCCGCGGACAATGCCCACAGCGTCCACCCCAACCACGCCGCGAAGACCGATCCGACCAGCAGACCCTTTATGAACGGGGGGATCGTGATCAAGTACAGCGCCAACCAGAAGTATACGACCGATGCGGTCTCCGGAGCCATTTTCCGCGCGATCTGCAAAAAAGCCGGGGTGCCGGTCCAGACCTTTGCCAACCGGTCTGATATGCTGGGGGGCTCGACCCTGGGAAATATATCCCAGAGCCAGGTAGCCCTGAACACGGTGGACATAGGCCTTGCCCAGCTGGCCATGCACTCTCCCTATGAGACCGGCGGAGCCCTGGATACGGCCTACCTGGTCGAAGCCGCGAAAACGCTTTTCGGCGCTTCCGTGGAGGCGGAGGGCAGCGGCAGCTATACCATCCGCTTCGCGGGGGATACTCTCACCGGGGAAGCGGAGGCCGGCAGCCAGGCCTGACGGGAAGGGTCGGGAGACGCCTGCGGGCTGCCGGTCCTGTCGGCGGCTGAAAGGCAGAGCGGGACCACCGCCCGCTGGAACAGGCCCGAAAGACCTGACGGAGGTTTGTGACGGGGCACAAACCTCCATCTGATGCAAAAGAGAAATCGTCTTCACGAATTT
>DGUF01000274.1:0-2110 GCA_002394525.1 Lachnospiraceae bacterium UBA4317
TCTTTGCGCAAAACCCGAGTTTAACGCTCATAGATTACTGTAGGATACACTATCCTCGATGGGCGTATACACCTCCCGAAGGCATCCGCCTGCTTCCGTGTGCCGCAGCACATCTCTCACCGGATCTGTCTCCTGTCACAGGTTCCGCTTCAAAACCATATCATGCGCCAGGTTCTCATAGTCATCCTGCAGGGGCTCCAGGCTGCAGCTCCCATATTTCCTGAGCAGCGCTGTCTCCAAAAGCAGGTCGGCCAGGGCCGGATTCTTTGGCAGGACAGGTCCATGACTGTATGTGCAGAAGGCGTTTTCGAAGCGGACACCTTCCGTCCGGTCCTTTCCGTTGTTTCCGTATCCTTTCACGATCCTCCCCAGAGGCCTGACGCCGCTTCCCAGCCAGGTCCGGCCGCTGTGGTTCTCAAAACCGACGACCGTGCTGCCGCCGGACTCCTCTCCCAGGCGGAAGGCATAGTTTCCGATCATCCGCCGCCTGCCGCCGACCGTGTAAAAATCAATGGCTCCCAGGAATTCGCATCGGCTGCCGTCGGCTGTCTCATAATAATGGCCCATCATCTGATAGCCGCCGCAGATGCAGAGGAAGGTCCTGCCGTCGGCGAGGGCAGCCCGGATCTCCGGCCCCTTCCGGGTCCGCAGGTCCTCCAGCAGAATTTCCTGGTCGAAATCCTGTCCGCCGCCGATAAAAAACAGGTCATAGCCGGTCAGGCTCCGCTTCTCTCCCAGCTTCACGGAATCCACTGCGCACGGGATCCCCCGCCAGTCCAGACGCTTCTGCAGGCAGAGAATATTTCCTCTGTCGCCATACAGATTGAGTACATCCGGGTAGAGATGACAGATCTTCAGTTCCATACCTTCTCCGCCCCCTTTCCAACAGGCCGGTCTTTTTCCTGTTCCTCAAAGAGTTCCTGAGAGTTCTTCCCTATGTGCTCTCTCAGATCCGGCAGACCGCCTCTCAGCCCTTCCGGAAAGAATCCTTCCGGCAGACCGCCTCTCAGCCCTTCCAGAAGGAATCCCTCCCGGCCGCTTTCCGCAGAGCGTCGCGCAGGGGCAGCATAGCCGTGTAGTTGGGAAGAATATAGACCGGGGTCTTTCCGCGACAGATCCTGTTGACCAGGCTTTTCGCGTCGCGGCCGGAGATCAGCCGGATCCTCCCTGTGTCAGCGCCGGCGTATTTGAGCCGCAGCTGCATGTCTTCCGCCCTGTCTCCCCAGACGTAAAAGCCCCTGATCCTGCTCTGAGAACACAGCTTCTCGTAATCGACGTCCCAGATCCAGGAGATATCATGTCCGTCCGCGTCCCGGTCGTTCAGACCCAGAGCGACTCTGAAGGGCTCCCCCAGAGAGCACAGATAATCCAGCGCCTGGCTGCAGCCGGCCGGATTCTTGACCAGGATCACCCGGATCTGTACACCATTGATACAGAAGGCCTCCATGCGTCCGAAGCTGCTGTGGACATCCGCCAGAGCATCCAGGATCTCCTGCAGCGGTAATCCGGCGGCGGAATAGGCAGTCAGGGCAGCGGCGGCATTGTAGATGTTGTAGAGTGCCGGCAGGCCGATCCGGACGGGGATTTCCCGGGACAGGTCCCCCGGACCGGGTCTGCCCGGGGCCCGCCCCGCTTCACAGGCGGTGCAGTCATTGCCCCCCGGGGTGGCCGCCGGCCGGAACTCGTTTTTCGGGGCAGCACTCCCGGGTGTTTTTCCAAAGCTGTTTCCGGTACTGTTGCCGCTTGTTTTTCCAGGGCTGTTCCCGGTATTACTCTCGGTTGTTTTTCCAAAGCTGTTCCCGGTTTTTTTCCGGACGCGCATGTGTACGGCGGATCCGTCAGGCCAGGTTCCGTCTATGGAGGTCACTGCCACGTCCGGAACAGGGCGCGCATAGCCGCAGGCGGGACAGCAAAAATCCCCCAGATGGGCGTAGGTCCGGAAGCGATATGTATATTCGGCGCCGCAGCGGATACAGTAACGGGCATCACTGATCTCCTCGGGAGGATCCTGCTGTACAGCTCCTTTCGCTGTCACGTTCCCTGCTTCAGCCGGGTTCCCTGCCCTCAGACCATCGCCTGCTTCAGCCGGGTTTTCTGCCGTCAGACCATC
>DGUF01000274.1:2218-4466 GCA_002394525.1 Lachnospiraceae bacterium UBA4317
CCGGGTTTTCTGCCGTCAGACCATCCCCCTCTTTCATGCCTCCCCCGGGATCCGGCATTCTCCCGCTGTTTCTCACTTCCGGAACTGCGGTCTCATCTATTCCGAACCAGACGACCGGGTTGGGGACGTCCAGGGCCAGGGAAGCCGTGAGCGAATCATCCGCATTGAGGCAGAGGACCGCCTCCGGCACAGACCGGATTCCCCGGCGGACCGCATCCAGAGTGTGCATGACCTCCCCGTAGCGGTCGAGCTGGTCCCGGAAAAGGTTGGTCACCACGATCACATGCGGGCGCAGGAGCGGGGCCACCTGGTGCAGGGCGCCCTCATCGCACTCAATGACGGCGTACTTTGCCCCCGGCCGGCCGTGGAGGTCTGCCGCTGCCGTAAACTCCGCAGTCACGCCCGACAGCAGGTTTGCGCCGGACCGGTTGCAGACAGCGGGCCTCCCCGCCTTCTCCATGGCGTGCGCCAGCATGCCGGCGGTCGTTGTCTTTCCGTTGGTCCCCGTGACCAGGATGGTCTCCACCCCCCTTGATGTCACAGCCAGTATATCCTCCCGGAACCGCATGGCCAGCCTTCCGGGGAGCGCTGTCCCGCCCCGGCGGAGTCCCCGCAGGGCGGCGCGGGATATCCTGCAGACAGCGATGGCCAGCGCCGTCTGAACCACCGCCTTTGCATCTTCTTTCCTCAACAAATTCTTCGGCGCAGCCTGTGGAGGGTCCTGCAGGTTCGGCTGCCCGTCGGTATATAATGCCTTCTGGTCTGACATAGTCCTGTTCCTGCTCCCGTCTGAGTCAAAAAAGCCGTCCCGTCTGACTCATGACTCATGATCTCGGTTGCGTCAAGAGGAGCGTTCCTTGTGACTCCCGTCTGAGTCAAAATGTAACGTCCCTCCTGACTCATGAGTCAAAAGAACCGTCCCCTCTGACTCACCTGCTGCTCACATCCTCTCCCGGATCCTGTCGACCGCCTCCACGGTATTTTCTCTGGTTCCGAAGGCGGTCAGGCGGAAGTAGTGTTCGCCCGCGGGCCCGAAGCCGGAGCCGGGTGTCCCGACGACATTGGCCCTGTCGAGCAGCTGGTCAAAGAATTCCCAGCTGGTCATCTGTCCCGGTGTCCGGAGCCAGATATAGGGGGCATTGACTCCGCCGGAGACCTGGAATCCTGCATTCCGCAGTCCCTCATAAATATAGCGGGCATTTTCCATGTAATAATCAATCTGGCCCCTGATCTGCCTGCGGCCGGCCTCTGTATAGACCGCCTCGCCCGCCCGCTGGACGATGTAGGGAGCCCCGTTGTACTTGGTCCCGTGGCGTCTGGCCCAGAGAGGCCAGAGCCGGATCCCGCCGGCCTCCAGGTCATTGGGGATCACCGTAAAGCCCAGCCGCAGTCCCGTGAAACCGGCAGTCTTGGAGAAGGACCGGAACTCGATCGCGCAGCCCCTGGCGCCCTCACACTCGTAGATGCTGTGGGGCACCCCCTCTTCCGAGATATAGGCCTCATAGGCGGCATCGTAGAGGATGATGGAGCCGTGACGGCCCGCGTAGTCCACCCACTCCTGCAGCCGGTCTTTTTTCATGACGGCACCCGTAGGATTGTTTGGAAAACACAGATAGATCAGGTCGGGCACCCTGCCCTGCGGCAGCTCCGGTGCAAAGCCATTTTCCGCCGTGCAGGGCATATAGATGACCTCTCGGTAGGCACCCGCCGCCTCATCATACGCTCCGGTCCTGCCCGCCATGACATTGGAGTCCACATAGACAGGGTAGACCGGATCACATACCGCGATCGTATTGTCGACGCTGAAGATCTCCTGGATATTGCTGCAGTCGCACTTGGCCCCGTCGGACACAAAGATCTCCTCCGGGGAAATGTCACACCCGCGGCTCCTATAATCGAATTCCGCGATCTTCTCCCGCAGAAAGGCGTAGCCCAGGTCAGGCGCATATCCTCTGAAACTGTCGGCCGCCCCCATCTCGTCGACGGCCGCGTGCAGGGCCCGGATGATCTCCGGCGCCAGCGGCTGGGTCACATCTCCGATTCCCAGCCGGATCACCTCCGCCTCCGGATGGGCTTTCTGATAGGCGCTCACCTTCTGAGCAATCGTGGAAAACAGGTAGTTTCCCGGAAGCCGCAGGTAGTTTTCATTTGCTTTTGCCATGGTTTGAATTTCTCCTTTCCTGCCGCATCGTCCGCTCTGACGTATACCGACACACAATTTTTTGTCCGCGCATGGCTCATTTTTTAC
>DGUF01000049.1 GCA_002394525.1 Lachnospiraceae bacterium UBA4317
GCGTGCTTGCTCTTGACCCCGGTCATGGGATCGACGTTGGCCATCCGTTCGTTCTCCGCGGACCTCCTGTTCATGAAGGCGTGGTTGGTCAGCATGATGACAATGGCAAAGACGAACATGCCGGCGCCCATGAGCATGATCCTGGAATTTGATGTCTTCATCAAAGCCATTTCCTGCTCAATATAGCGCACATCCGCAGAGCTCCCCTTCCCGGCAAAATACTCCCGCAGGTCGGCCAGCAGGGCGTCGTTGGAGGCCAGCATGGCCTGCCGCATCCAAATCAGGGCGACGAGCAGGACCAGGGACAGGAGGGCGACCCAGACGACAATGGAGGTTCCGAAGCGCCTGTCCCTGTCGCTGTGCAGGATTTTGCGGAAATAGAGAAAGCCCAGGATGCTCCAGGCTATGAAGAGAAAGAAGGTCTCGCTCGCCATGTTGCCCGTGGATACCAGGTTGGGCAGGAGCGTATGGAGGCCAAAGAGGATCATGGCGGCCAGGCCCGCGATCCCTGTGACCCGCTCTCTCCTGTCTCCTCTTTTCCCTGCCAGATTCATGGCGGCGGCACTGACAAAGCCGTAGATCAGGGTCGCGCCGATGGTGGTGACATCCACGATCCAGCCGATGGCCGTCCTGCCGGCCAGGGGGATCAGGAGGGAGACGCCGGCGACCAGCATGACCGCGGAGACGGGGATGCCCTCCCGGTCCAGCTCCCCGAAGCGGGCGGGCAGGATCCGGTCCTTGCCCATCGCGTAAAAGAGCCTGCTCAGGGCCGTCGTATTGCCGATCAGGCTCGTGATGACCAGGGCCAGGAGCGAGATCATGAGGATCGCGACGCCCGTATTTCCCAGATAAGCGCCGGCCGCATAGAAGGGGGGAAAGGCCTCCAGTCCCCCGAGATTGGGCAGGTCCCGGATATAGTCCAGCCAGGTGCTGTAGCGGTCCGGATAGGCCGTCACGGAAAGAAGCGCCACGAAGATATAGAGCATGGTCGTGGAGATCACGGCCGCAAAGAGCAGGCGGCCGATCTTCGTCCTCTCGAAATCAAATTCCTCCGATCCGTGGGAGATGCTCTCAAAACCTATAAAGGCCCAGGGTGAGATAAAGGCGATCTTCATAGTCTGGGAAAGGGCGGAGGTGTCAGGGACAAAGGCCGGGGACCAGGTCCCCCTGTGCAGGAAAAGGGCTGCAACGAAGACGATGGTGATCCCCGCGGCAAAGACGCAGACAAGGACGGTCATGACCGCAATGGACAGCCTGTGAAAGCGGGCGCAGAGACAGGCTGTCAGGACCAGGGCCGCCATGGTGACGAGGGTTTCCCCCAGATAGACCTCATATCCAAAGATCGTGTACAGTTTTCCAATCTTTAATACCCCTCCCAGGAAGTTTCTCGCATAGAGGGGAATGGACGTGGCATTGGCCCAGAGAACGGCAAGGTAGGTGATCGCCAGAAACCAGCCCGTCAGGAAGGCATGATCATAGCCGAAGATCTCCCTGCAATAGGTATAAGCGCCGCCGGCATCCGGATAGACCTGCATCAGATAGGCGTAGTTCATGCTGACGACAGCCATGATGATGGTCGCGGTCAGAAGACCCAGAACTGTGCCCCAGGGCCCGGCCTGGGCCAGATAGGTGTTGGCTGTGACGACCAGAGAGCCCCAGCCCACACTGGTGCCGAGGGCAAACGCCCATGCGCCGGGGATCGAGAGCCTTGGGATCAGCTTTTTCTTATTCCGGGATGTTGTCATAGATGCCCGCCTTTCTCCATTTCCTCAAACCTTCCTCTGCCTGCTGCAGAACATATACCTCTATTATAGCGCAGAAAGCACGGTTTGAAAGAGAAAACCGCCGGCGAAAACGTTAACGCCGGCGGAACTTCTCTGATACATATTCTCTGATACGTATTCTTAAGCGCGCAGTCTCAGATGCTTATTCTCTACTGCGTATTTTTAAATGCGTATCCTCAAATGCATATTCTCCAATATGTATTCTTAAATCCTAATTTATCAGCGGATAAAGTTGGTGGCCTGCCATTCCTCTGTCTCCGGCATGCCGTATTTGTCCTTTGCCAGGGCGATCCCCTTCATGAGGAAGGCCATGTTTCTGGCCAGGACCCGCATGGTCTGCAGGCCTTCGGCGTCCTGGGCGGCCTGGCCGGGCTCTCTGCCGTGCACGCAGTTCCAGTACTGGCTGGCGGCGACCGGCATATTGCTGATCAGGAAATACTTGTTGAGCTCGTCAAAGGTGGCGGAACATCCTCCCCTTCTGGCCACGACGACGCTGGCGCCGACCTTCATGGTCTTGTCGAAGGAGGTGCTGAAAAAGAGCCTGTCCAGACATGCGATCAGGGTCGCATTGGCCGAAGCGTAATAGACGGGCGACGCGATGACCAGGCCGTCTGCGGCCTCGAATTTGGGGGCAAGCTCGTTGACGACATCGTCAAAGACACATTTTCCCTTCTCGGCGCAGGTCCCGCAGGCGATACAGCCCCTCACGTCCATGCTGCCGATCCGGACCACCTCCGTCTCTATGCCGTCCGCTTCAAATACCTTTACCATCTCCTCCAGCGCGATCGATGTATTGCCGCCCTCTCTCGGGCTTCCGTTGATGATCAGTACCTTCATGTCATGTCTCCTTTCCCGGTCTGTAAAATCCTGTAACAGTCCGGTTTATTGTAACGAAAAAGCTGATAAAAGACAATATGACCAAAAAATGGACAGGCCGCCTTATACAGACAGCCTGTCCTGCAAGGAAGGAAATATGAAGCAAACGGCAGCGCGCTCTATAGCAACTGCTGGATGGTTTTCATGAGCTTATCGACAAAAATGGGTTTTTCCGCAAAGGCGTTCATGCCTGAGGCCAGGGCCTCCCTGCGGTCGTTTTCATAGACGTTCGCGCTGACGGCTATGATGGGGATCGAGGCCTTGCGGGGATCGGCAAGCTGCCGGATCCGGCGGGTGGCCTCCAGTCCGTCCATCCGGGGCATCATGATGTCCATGAGGATCAGGTCGTAGTAATCGGAGGGCGCGGATTCGACCATGTCGACGCATGCCCGGCCGTCCTGTGCCAGATTGACCTCCGCGCCGGCCTGCCGGAGGATCTCCGCCGCGATCTCGCGGTTGACCATGATATCATCCGCGACCAGGATCCTTTTCCCCGCCAGCTCCTGGCCGGGAGGGTCTCCGGTGAGTCCTGTGACCTGTTCATCCAGGTATTCCCCCAGCTGGCTGACATTGACCGGATATTTTCCGGCCTTTCCCTCTGCGGGGTTCATCCCGGAAAAGCCCTGCCGGGGCTCCTGTCCGGCGACCTGCATGACGTGGTCGATAGACTGGAGCAGATATTCTCCGGAAACGCGGATGCTCTCGAGGTAGCGAAGAAGCAGCTTCTCATCCTCGCGGTGGTTTCTGGCCATATTCACACATCCGAGGATGATATGCAGCGGTGTCCGGATATCATGAGACATTTCAAAGATCTGAAGGAGTCTGGAGGAGCAGCCTTCCTCCGTGTTTTCATTTAAAAGGTCATCGACAGTGACGCCCAGCAGGTTGGCCAGCTTTGGAAATAGTGATATATCCGGGAAAGAAATATCCCGCTCCCACTTTGATACAGCTTTATCAGTAACACCCAGCTTGTGCGCGAGGGCAGCCTGGGTCATATGATTCTGGGTTCTGAGGGAGCGGATCAGGGATCCGAGTGTCTGTTTTTTCATCTGTATTCACCTCCCAATAACAACATACCATGAGGATGTATTGGATTCAATCGACCTCTGGTTTACATGGAGAGCATATAAATGAACAAGATGGACCTGTACGATAAGTACATGACCGGCATGTTCCGGTGTCAAAAAGTTCACGGCCCCGCAGGCTGTGGACCTGTCTGATTCCATAAAAAAGCATTTTCTTTTTCATGAATTCTGGCGTATACTGGACAGGCTAACATTTTATATTCTGCATACGGGAGTACAGACAACCATGAAGCGTGTCGATTTTGGAAATGGAAAAACACTGTCAAATATCATTGCGACGGCCCTGCCCATGTTTGTGGCGCAGACCCTCAATCTTCTCTATAACATTGTGGACAGGATCTATATCGCCAGGATCCCCGGAGTGGGGACGGCGGCCCTGGGTGCCGTGGGGCTCTGCTTTCCCATCGTCATCCTGATCACAGCCTTCACCAATATGTACGGGTCCGGCGGCGCCCCCCTGTTTTCAATCTCCCGCGGGGCCGGGGACCGGGAGGAGGCTGCAAAGATCCAGGATACCGCCTTCTTTCTCCTGATCGCGACGGCCATTGTACTGACCATCGCCGGCGAGATCTTCGGCCGGCCGGTCCTCATCGCCTTCGGGGCTTCCGATAACGCTCTGGTCCATGCCCTGCCCTATCTGAGGATCTATCTGCTGGGCAATATCTTTTCCATGATCGCGACCGGCATGAACCCCTTTATCAATGCCCAGGGCTACTCCACCGTGGGCATGACGACCGTCATCATCGGGGCCGTCACCAATATCATCCTGGATCCCGTCCTGATCTTCGTCTTCGGCATGGGCGTCCGCGGGGCCGCCATTGCCACCATCCTGTCCCAGGCTCTCTCGGCCCTCTTTGTCCTGCGCTTCCTGTTCGGCAAAAAGGTTGAGTACCGCCTCCATCTGCTGACCGTCCCCGAGATCCTGTCCTGCGGACAGAGGGCCGGCAAGATCGTGGGCCTGGGCGCGGCCGCCTTCATCATGCAGCTGACCAACAGCGTGGT
>DGUF01000258.1 GCA_002394525.1 Lachnospiraceae bacterium UBA4317
GCTCCAGGGCCTCTGTATTTGCCTGAATGATGGCCAGCGGGGTCTTGAGCTCATGCCCCGCGTTGGTGACGAACTGCTTCTGCCTCTCTATGCTGACGGCCGTGGGCGCGATCGCCCGCCTGGTCAGCAGATACACGGGCAGCAGCATGGCGATCCAGCACAGGGCGGCGATCATGACGGAGATCCCCAGCACGGTCAGCAGGTCCCTGCTGTCACCGGAAATATCCATGGCGATCAGCAGGTGTTCTCCGTCCTCCTGCTCTTTACAGAGATAGCGGAAGTCCTCCGCCGTCCCTCCTTCCCTGCCGGATTTTTTCGCGGCCTGAAAAAAGCTCTGTCCCAGGGAGGCGGCCTCCTCCTCTGTCACGGCATAGATCCGGGAGACATCGGTCTCCAGGACCCCGCCCTCCTCATCCAGCCGGACGGCAAAATAGCGGGCGGACAGCATTTCATCCATGGAAAACCTGCGCTCTCCGCGGCCGGAGAGGCTGCCGGGGCCCCTGTCCGTACCTGTTCTGCCGCTCTGGGAGGTCTCCCCCTCCTGCTGAACATCCTCCGGCCCGGACTCCGGCCCGGGCCAGTCCGTCCGCCTGCGGTCCTGTCCCCGGAATTCGGGATCCCGCATGTGTTTCTCGGGCTGGCCGTCAGCCTCGCAGAGCATCTCCAGAAGCCTGCCCTGGCGGTCCGCCGTCTGGATCCGGTTCAGGATATTGATCGCGCCGACCAGGGTCAGCAGCAGGATCGTGACCGCTGTCATCGCGGCAAAGATAAATTTTCTCTGCAGTGTTTTTGCCATTGCCGCAACCCCATCCCCTCTGTACTATCACTGCTCCTGGAGCATATACCCCGTGCCCCGTTTGGCCTTGACCGCCACAGTCGAGCCCACCTTGCCCAGCTGCTTGCGCAGATAGGAAATGTAGACCCAGACAGAGCCGACATCTGCGTCCGAGTCATAGCCCCAGACCTTCTCCAGAAGGTCCTCGGAGGAGAGGTAGATCCCCCGGTTGAGCATGAGGACATCCATCAGCCGGCATTCCAGCCGGGACAGCTCGACGTGTCTGTCCCCGCAGCGCAGCTCGCTGGTCTGCGGATTCAGGGTCACATCGCCAAAGGACCTGATGTCCGGCGTGTACTCCTCTCTCCTGCGCAGCATGGCGCGCACGCGGGCGACGAGTTCTCCCATATGGAAGGGCTTGGCCAGGTAGTCGTCCGCTCCCGTATCCAGGCCCTCGATCCTGTCCTCGACTCCGGACCTGGCTGTCAGCAGCAGGACCGGGGTCCTGCACCCTTCACTGCGGATCTGCCGCAGGACCTCCAGGCCGCTTTTGACCGGCATCATCCAGTCCAGGATGATCCCGTCATATTCCCCGGCGTGGATATAGTCCAGGGCCTCCGCGCCGTCATAGACCGCGTCCACCTGGTAGCGGTGGTACTCCAGTACATCCACGAGAGCCTCGGACATGGCCTCTTCGTCTTCCGCCAGCAATAATCTCATTCTTCAGCCTCCCCGGTCTCTTCCCCGGTCCCGGCCTCCTCGGCGGTCCCGGCTGTCTCACCCTCTCCCGCCTCATCGGACGAGATCAGGATCGGGGACATGCCCCCGTAGCTGTACCAGCCCAGGGCCTCCGCGATCTCGGGATTATAATACTGCTGGGCCTTCTCAGGGTCTTCCTCCCGGACGGCCATGCGGGAGATCTCCTCGTCCTTTTCCAGGACATTGAAGGCCATCTCCGCCGCCTGTCTGCCGTGCTCCTCATAGTCTATGCTGTAGCAGCACAGTCCGCCCCCGCGGCACATATGATAGTCTCCGGTCAGGACCGGGACCTGGGCCTGCAGGGTGATATCGCGCACGATGTCCATGTGGGAGGCTACAAAGCTGTCCGTCGGCAGATAGAGGCAGCTGCACTCGGTGACAGCCAGGGCCAGCTGCTCGCGGAGCTGGTCCTCCGTGTCCGCGTGATAGGACTCCCAGGGGATCTGCTTTTCGTCCAGGCACTGGCCCGCGACGCTGGCCTGGAAGGCCGCGCCTTTTTCGGTACCGCTGTAGACGATCCCGACCCTGGACGGCCAGGGCAGGACATTAGTGATCTGGTCGATCTGCAGGTTGACCGGTCCCATGCAGGCCACCCCTGAGATATTGCCTCCGGGCGCCTCCATGGAGCTGACCACCTCCGCCAGCAGATAGTCCGTGACGCAGGCGCCGATGATCGGCACATCCTTGACCGCGGCCCCCGCGTTCTGGACAGCCTCGGTCCCGCAGGCAAAGATCAGCTGGTATCCGCTGTTGGCAAAGCCTGTCGCGATCTCCGCACATTTTTTGGCGTCGCCGTCGGCGCTCATCCTCTCGAACACCACCTCGGTGCTGCCCATGAGGTCCCTGAACTCATCCTCAAAGCCCTCGATCGTCTCCTCGGAGGCGCCGTGGGTCCGGTATTCCAGGATCCCGATATGGCAGCGGCCGTCATCCGCGGCCTCCTTGACCAGGGGCTCCTCCATAATGGGATCGGCCGCCGAATCCGTCGCGCCGGCAGCGCCTGCCCCTCCTCCCTGATTCATAAATCCTCCGCATGCGGTCAGCAGCACAGTGAGGGCGGCGGCAATACTCAATGCTTTTATCTTCATATGATCCTCCGGTTTATGGTTGATGTGCAGATCCTGTCGGGTACCCGGATGGTCCGGGCTGTGATCCTCTGCCGCCGGGCACAGGCAGCACCGGCGGACACTGTCTATTATCATACAACTTTCGGATGTCTTTTTAAACCCGATAAGGACGATAAAAGACGCCCTTCGAGGCCCCCTGCTCCGGGAGCCGCCGAAAGGGCGTCATATCTCAGGGGATACCCCTCTTAAGTCACTTCCTTACTCCGCTCCGTTCCAGCAGTAGGTGCAGAGCTTGCAGGGTTCGATCCCGATCGCCTCGATCATATCATCCAGTCTGTGGTAATGGAGGGAGGAGAAATTCAGCTCCTTGCGGATCTCCTCCAGCATGGTCGCGTATTCCTCGGAGTCGGGATCCATGTATTTGTTCATCACGGCCGGGGCGGGATCCATGGTCCCCTCCAGCTTTTCGATCATCCTGCGGGTGATGAGTTCTCCGTCCGAGTTGGACCGGGAGAAGTTCAGATATTTGCATCCAAATACAAGGGGAGGACAGGCCGGACGCACATGGACCTCCTTGGCGCCGCTCCTGTACAGGTATTCCGTTGTCTCCCGCAGCTGGGTTCCGCGGACGATGGAGTCATCGATCAGCAGCATGCTGCGGTTCTCGATCAGCTCATGGATGGGCACGAGCTTCATCTTGGCGATCAGGTCCCTGCGGCTCTGGATCGTGGGCATAAAGGACCTGGGCCAGGTGGGTGTATATTTGACAAAGGGTCTGGAATAGGGCACGCCGGACTCATTGGAATAGCCAACGGCATGGGCGACGCCGGAATCCGGGACGCCTGCCACGATATCCGGCTTCTCGAGCCCGCGGCTCCTGTCGCGCCTGGCCAGGTGCTTTCCGCACTCATACCGGGCGTACTCGACATTCATCTTCTCATAGGTGGACGCCGGGAAGCCGTAGTAGATCCACAGGAAGGTGCAGATCCGCATCTTGTCGAAGGGCTTTGCGACCGTCTCGACACTCTCGGGCGTGACATAGCAGATCTCGCCGGGGCCCAGCTCCTTTTTAAACTGATAGCCCAGGTTGAGGAAGGAAAAGCTCTCGAAGCAGATGCAGTGGGCGTCCTCCTTGACTCCGATCTCGACAGGGGTCCTGCCCAGCCTGTCCCTGGCGGCATAAATTCCTTCCGGCGTCATGACCATCATGGTCATGGAGCCGCGGATCAGCTCCTGGGCATAGCGGATCCCCTCTACAAAGGAGTCCCTCTGGTTGATCAGGGCTGCCGTGAGCTCGGTCGGATTGATGTCGCCTCCGCTCATCTCCAGGAAATGGGAATGGGATCCGGAGAAGAGCTTCCACATGAGCTCCTCCGAATTGTTGATCTTGCCGACGGTCGTGATGGCATAGGTCCCCAGGTGGGAGCGGACGATCAGGGGCTGGGGCTCATAGTCGGAAATACATCCGATTCCCAGCTGGCCTTCCATCTTCAGGATATCCTTGTCAAATTTGGGTCTGAAATTCGAACTTTCGATATTGTGGATCGCCCTGTCGAATCCCTTTTTCACGTCGTGGACAGCCAGACCGGCGCGGCGGGTCCCCAGATGTGAATGGTAGTCTGTTCCGTAGAAGAGGTCAAATACACAGTCCTGTTTAGATGCAACTCCAAAAAAACCACCCATATGATGTCAATTCTCCTCTTGATCAAAAGAAAAAGCATTAAAAAAACTTATCATAACCGCTGTTTTGAGCAGTCGTCGGTTCATAATATCACCATTAGGGGTTTTTTGTCAGCTGAAAAGATTCTCAAATTGCGCAATTCTTATTGACTCGCGCGCTAGTTATCTGTATTTTTTCCAGTACAATCGCTTCCGGTCCCCCCGCGGACAAAAAAAGTGCGCCGGACAGCAGGGTGTCCGGCGCGGGTGTGACTGTAATGCAGAGACTTCAACGAACTGTTTTTTTGACCCTCCAGGCCCTGTACCAGCGCCTGACCAGGAAGCAGATGCAGGGCACCAGAACGACAAAGACCAGGATCCAGGTCCACAGGGGGGCCCTGCGGATATCGAAGCAGCGGACATTGATCCACATGCGGTTGATAGCGGCATTCTGCTGATCATTGAAATAGATCATGATCGAGGACCGGTCGATAACATCCGCGGGGGGATAGGCCGCAAAGAGCTGGCGGTCCATCTGATCCGCGGCGGCCGTGATCACATGATCCTCCCCGCCGAAGAAGTAGCCCAGATCATAGTCCACGGTCTCCTCCTCCTCGTCCTCCGCCTCGTAGTTGTACTGGGCGTACTCGAAAAGCCGGGGGTCCTCCCCGCCGGAGAGAACGGAGGTATAGCCGATGTAGTACATATTGCGGATGGCATTGTCCGGGCGCGACAGGAAGTTGATGAAAGCCTCGGCGGCGTGCTGCTTGGCCGGATCATCGCCGATCCCCCGCTTGAGCATGACCCATCCGTCAAAATAGATGTCCGTGCTCTCCTTCGGGACCGCAAAGGCCAGGGTGAAATCATCCTCGTCCGCCTGGTCCAGGGTATAGACCGCGTCTCCGGACCACTGGTAGTTGACGGCCACCTTGCCGGTGATCATATCCGCCTTGCCGGCGTCCGTCTCAAAGGAAAAGGCATTGTCCTTGACCTGCTTGAGCCAGCTCTCCACCTGAGCGATCATCTCCGGAGATGTGTCATTCATCTCCTCCTCCAGGCGCTTCCGGTAAGCGGGGTCGCTGCGGAAGGATTCAGAGGTCAGAAGGTCTGATTTGACCGCTCCGACAGCGGAAAAATAGGCGTCCCTCACGTTGTCCTTCATGGTCACCTGCCTTTTAAAGGCCGGGTCTGTCAGGATCTTCCAGCTGGAGGCCTGTTCCTTGGTCACAAGCTCGGGATTATAGACCATTCCCGTGACGCCCCACATATAGCCCGCGGCATATTTTCCCCAGGCCTCTCCGTTGATCTCCTCGGCATCAAACATATCGCGGATGAAGGGGGCCACGCCTTTTGAATAGTAGTTATACTCATCGGAGGTATCAAAAAAATGATCCGAGAGGGGGACTAGCTCCTTCTCCGCCATCAGCTTCATGATCAGGTACTCGGAGGGGCAGACCAGATCATAGACGTCTCCGAGGGTGAGCATGTTGTAGAGGTCCTCGTTGGTCCCGAATGTCGAATACTCCACCTTCACGCGGGTCCCGTAGGTCTCGTAGTACCAGTCCTCGAAGTCCTCGACCATGGAGTTCTCGCCGATGATATCTCCGGACGGCAGCTCAATGGTCTCCTCCTCGTCCCAATCGCCCAGGTCGATGTACTCCTCCCAGTTGGAGACCCTCAGGACCACGGTCTCTTCCCTGCCTTCGGCCGCCGGACAGGAGGCGGGAAACGCCAGGACGAGGGCCGCTGCCAGGGCAAGGGCCGAAAGGCCCCATCTATTTTTATTGTGCACGCAGGCCTCCTTTCCCACTCTCCAGGGCGCTCTGGCGCAGGGCGCGGATGTTCGAGATGACGACCACCAGGACGACGATCAGAAAGATCACGGTCGAGAGCGCCCACAGGGCCGTCTTGATCGTGGTCTGCGCTCCCTTGGTGGCATTGACCACGTAGGTGCTGATCGTGTCAAAGGTCGCCGGCTTTGTATACATGGCAATAAAGTAGTCGTCCAGAGACAGGGTCACCGCCAGGGCAAAGCCGGAGACGATCCCGGGAACGATCTGGGGGATCAGGATCTCGATCAGGGCCTTGAAGGGGGTGGCGCCCAGGTCAAGCGCCGCCTCATAGATGCTGGAATCCATCTGCATGATCCTGGGCATCACGGAGAGAAAGACAAAGGGGGCGCACAGGGTGACATGGCCGGCCACCAGGGGGATGTAGGAATCCTTGCTGACCCCCAGGGCCACGACCAGGAGAACGCAGATGGAGAAGCCGGTCACCACATCGGCGTTGACCACAGGCACCCGGTTCAGGGTCGTGATAAAAGCGGAGACATTCTTTCTGGAATAGAAAGCGCCGATCGCCCCCATCGTCCCCAGAAGGGTGGCGATCACGGCTGCCACAATCGCCAGGGAGATGGTCCCCGTGATCATATCCGTCAGCTCCGGGGTCGTGAACAGGGTCACATAATTCTGCAGCGAGAAATCCCTGATGGCTCCGATATGGGTGGAGTCCGTAAAGCTGTAGACTGCCAGCACCAGGATCGGAAGATACAGAAACAGGAGGACCAGGAGCAGAAACACTTTTTTGAAATATTTCCAGATCACAGCAGGGCACCTCCTCTCCGGGATGACTCCTCTTCATCGCCGCCGGTCAGCAAGGTGAAAATGCAGATCATGGCCAGCAGGATCAGGGAGATCATGGAACCGCCGTTCCAGTTGTAGGCGGCGAAATAGCTGCCGATCAGGCTTCCCATGATATAGGTGCTGTTGTAGAGCATATCCAGCACGACGTAGTTGGTCATGGACGGCAGAAAGACCATGGATACCCCGCTGAGGATCCCGGGCACGGACAGAGGGAGGGTGACGCGCAGAAAGGTCTGGACACTGTTGGCGCCCAGATCCATCGCCGCCTCCCGCAGGGCCCCGTCCAGGCGCGAGATCGTCGTGTAGATCGGCAGGATCATAAAGGGCAGAAAGTCATAGGTCATGCCGATGACCGCATTGAAAAAGGGGTGCATGGCCAGGTTTCCCTCCAGCACATTGAGGATCTCCTTGAGCGCCGTGATGCGCAGGGAAAAATTGATCCACATGGGCAGGACGAAGAGCATGAGCACGACCGACTTCTGACGGAGCTGGCTGGTCGAGAGAAAATAGGCCACGGGATAGGCCAGAAGCAGGCAGATCATGGTCGTGGCCACAGCGATCAGCAGGCTGTAAAACAGGGTCCCCAGCGTGTTGGGATCCGTGAAGAAATGCAGAAAGTTCTGCATGGTGAACTGCCCCTGTCCGTCTGTAAAGGCGTAGTAGAACAGAAAGAGGAGGGGGGCCGCCACAAAGATGACGAGAAAAACGGCATAGGGTATGCCCAGGCTTTTTCTGGAAAAATTCATTTCAATTTCAAATCCTTTTATTTATAAAGATGCAGGGTCAACCGACGGACATAGGCGTCCGCGGGCTTGGGTCCCCGCGGATCCTCCGCAGGAGCCGGCCGGCTTCGGAAATTCATCCGCCGGACATCACTTGCGTTTCAGCACAAATTTCATCTTGTCCACCGGCATCAGCAGGCTCACGCGGTCGCCCATATTCCACAGATCTTCGTCATTGACGACAAAATCCTGCTCCAGCTCCGTGTGGATGATATAGCTGTAATGGTCGCCCTTGTAGATCAGGTTGCTGATGTAGCCGTCCACCAACCCGTCCTCCACCTGGTCGGTCATCGTGATTTCCTGCGGCCGGATAGCGACCATGATCCTGGTCCTGGCCGGATCAATGACATCGCCCGAGGCATCGAGCAGGGTACCGTCCGGCTGACGGCTGCTTCCCCGGATGATCTTCGTCACACTGGTATCGAGCAGCTTTCCGTTAAATTCCAGCCTGAAATCACTGTTGATATCCGCCAGGAAATAGTTGGTGTTATCCTCCGCGATCATAATGTGGATGTTGTCGGGATCCACCCGCATGCCCACATAATCTCCTACCGCGGCGGTATTGACGGACTGGATGACCATTTCGTTCTTTCCCGTCTGGACGGTGATCTCGTAGTGAATGCCCTTGAAGATCACAGAGATGACCCGGCCGCGGATGATCCCCTCCTCCGGCGGCGTCAGGATCACGTCCTCCGGCCTGATCACAGCGGTGATATGGGTTCCCTTCTCCACATCGTCCACGCACTCGAATTCTCCGCCGCAGAAGCGGGCCCGCAGCGGCCCGGTCATGATGCCGTTGAAAAGGTTGCTCTCCCCGATAAAGTCGGCGACGAAAGCATTTTTCGGCTCATTGTAGATATCCTCGGGAGTNNCGCCCTTGTAGATCAGGTTGCTGATCGTACCCTTGACCAGGCCGGCGTCCTGGTCATCCGTCATCTCTATGTCCTCGGGCTCGATCGCGACCAGGATCCGGACGCGGGACGGCTCGATGGCCTCACCGGCGGCGTCGACGACCGTTCCGTCCTCTTTGCGGCTGCTGCCGGGGATGATGGCCGTCAGGCTGGTATGGAGCCTCTTTCCGTTGTACTCGAGCTTGAAGTCCTTGTTGATATCCACATAGAAGACATTGGTGTGGTCCTCGGCCGGCATGATATGGATATTTTCGGGATCCACCCTGAGGCCGACCCGGTCGCCGACCCTGGCGCTGCGGACCGTCTGGATGACCATCTCATTTTTTCCGGACAGGACCGTGATCTCATAGTGGATGCCCTTGAAGATCACACTGTCCACGACCCCGGCGATGATCCCCCGGTCCGGTGTGGTGATCTCCACATCCTCGGGGCGCACGACCGCGGTGATATGGGTTCCCTCTTCGTAGTCGTCCACGCATTCAAACTCGCCGCCGCAGAAGCGGGCCCGGAGATGGCCGGTCATCATGCCGTTAAAGATATTGCTCTCTCCGATGAAGTCCGCGACGAAGGCATTGGCGGGCTCATTGTAGATATCCTCCGGCGTCCCGATCTGCTGGACCCGGCCCTCGCTGAGGACCACGATCTTGTCCGACATGGTCAGGGCTTCCTCCTGGTCATGGGTGACGTAGATAAAGGTGATGCCCAGCTTGTCGTGCATGTTTTTGAGCTCCAGCTGCATCTCCTTGCGCATCTTGAGGTCCAGGGCGCCGAGGGGCTCATCCAGAAGGAGGATCTCCGGCTCGTTGACCAGGGCGCGGGCGATCGCGACCCTCTGCTGCTGGCCGCCTGACAGGGTCTGGGTCCTGCGGGTCTCGAAGCCCTCCAGGTCTACCAGCTCCAGGACCCGGCGGACCTTGCGGGCGATCAGGTCCTTTTGGATCTTTTTCTGGCGCAGTCCGAAGGCGATGTTGTCAAAGACATTCATATGGGGAAAGAGGGCATAGCGCTGAAAGACCGTGTTGATGGGCCTTTTGTAGGGGGGAAGGCCCACGATCGTCTTCCCGTTCAGCAGAATGTCCCCCTCCGTAGGGGTATCAAAGCCTGCGATCATGCGAAGCGTCGTCGTCTTCCCGCAGCCGGAGGGTCCCAGGAAGGTGACAAACTCCCCTCTTTTGACCTCCAGGTTGAAATTGTCCACTGCCTTGAATCCATCATCCTCAAAGATCTTGCTGATTCCCCGCAGCTCAATAATCGTCTCGTTATTCTTCATCCGGTTTTCCTCTTGTGACCTGCTCTGCGCAGAGGCCGAGCCCTCCGCAGATCATTATTTCTCTCGTTGCGATCGTATATCCGTCCCGCCGGTCCTTAAGCTCAGAATTCAGGGGGAGAACTGATCCAGATCAGCCTGGCGGGCCTGTTTCCAGGGTTCTCCAGGCGGTGGGACCTGGCCGCTGCATAATAAAAGCTCTCACCCGCCTTCACGTGATAGACCTTGTCGCCCAGATGCACATTCAGGCGGCCGCTGATCACAAAGCCGAATTCCTCTCCGGTATGGGGCTTGTCCTCCTCGAGCTCGCTGTGGGGCTGCAGGACCACCAGCAGGGGCTCCATCTGATTTTTCTGGGCGGACGGAACGATCCACTGGATACTGTTGCCGGCCTCGTCGATCTTCTCAAAGTACTCATTCTCTGAAAAGACCACCTTCTCATTCTCCTGGCGGAAAAATTCGGCAGGGGTCGACCCCAGACATTCGATCAGGTCGAACAGGGTGACAACCGAGGCCGATACCTGGCCGCGCTCCAGCTGGGAGATGAACCCCTTGGTCAGCTCTGTCCTGTCCGCCAGCTCCTGCTGGGTCAGACCGTTCCTGTTTCGCAGATTTCTGATCCGCTCTCCTATATAATTGTTGACTTCCGTAGTTTCCATTCGAATCACCTCACGGAACTGTAATAAGTTTTTGTCCGCAGACAGATCCCGGCCATTTCAGGAACCGGCTTTTGCGGACAGCCGCTTCAACCGGGATCCGGCCCCGCCGGAACCGGCTGGCTCAAAGATCCCATCCCCAAAAACGACATGAGAAAGGGCCTGACCATAGTAAACAGAAAGATTTTTGTTACTAAACTTCAGGCCCGGTACTAATTATACTGACAGTAAACTTTTTGTCAACTTTTATTATTATTTTTTCTAATGACAGACTATTGCGGAGCCGGGCCCTGATTGATACGCAATTCAGGCATTTATTGATCGGATTTCTGTTGAAATACAGCTCGTTCAGCTGCCCGTTCAGGAGTCCGTTCGGCAGTTCGTTCAGGAGCCCGTTCAGGAACATGTTCAGCAGCTCGCCCGGCAGCCGGGAGACAACATGTTTTGACGCCCGGCGGGAATTCGATTATACTGTAAAGGTTCCGGCCTGAAAGCCCCTGTCCCGGGGCCGGAGCGGCGTCTGCCCCACCGCGCGCGCTCAAATACATATCTGCAAACAGGAGGCCATTATCAAGATTATGAATTTACGACCCGGAAAGCTTACAAGGAAAACGATCGCCGGCGCGGTCACGGCGGTTCTGATCTGCGCCATGCTCTGTGCCACGCTCTGCGCCTGCGGAGGCCAGGGCGGACCCACGGAAAAGGACGCCATAAATTATGTGCAGGCTCTGCTGGACCTGACCTGTACCGGCAGCTATAACAAGTCCGTCAAGCTCTCGGAGCTGGACAAGGAGGAGGAGCTGCAGGTGAGGGACTCCGCCATCAACAACCTCTACAGCTCCGCGATCGAGGAGGCCAGGCTCCGCGAGGACGTACAGGCTCAGTTCCGTGACTTTCTCACCAAGGCCGGCCAGAAATGCAGGTATACAGTGACAGACGCTGTGAAGACCGGTGACGAGGACGACATCTCCTACGATGTGACCGTCTCGATCGAACCTCTCAAGGCCTTTGCCGGCGCTTCGGACATCCTGGACCGGGAGATGAAAAAGATGGAGAATGACACGGGAACCCTGATCAATACCGATCCCGATGAGATCTACTCCACCGTCTTCAGCACAGTCTTCGAAAACCTGACTGCAGGCCTGGACGACCCGGCCTATGAACCCGCCGAAAGCATCACTGTGCACTACTGCCTGATCGATCCCGCCAAGGGACTCTACGGCGTGAACCAGGAGGACTGCAGACGGATGGGCGAAAAGCTCTTTTCCCTGGACGGTCTGGAATGACCGCAGCAGCCGGCTGTTCCCGCTGCAGGCCTATAGCCAGTACAAGGCCCTGATCAATACCCCTGACACGCCGCTCTGTGATCAGACTACCGGAAAATGCTCAGACCACCTGAAAATGCTCATAAAAAACTCCCGCAGAACACACTCGTCCTGCGGGAGTTTTTTATGCATATCCCCGGGTCATTGTATAAGGTTTATTCACGGATCGTGATACTGGTGATCACCGGCTGGGCTTCGGGCGGGATCGTCCCGTTGTTGTCCAGCGGCTTCGCGTCTTTCGCGATCTTGTCGGCGACCTCCATTCCCTCCGTCACATAGCCGAAGGCGGCATACTCGCCGTCCAGAAAAGTGGAATCCGCGACAGTGATAAAAAACTGGGAGCTCGCCGAATCCGGGTCGCTGGACCGGGCCATGGAGATCACGCCCTTTACATGGCTGATCGGATTGTCAAATCCGTTGGAGGCAAATTCCCCGGCGATCGTCTGATCCGAGCCGCCGGTCCCGTTTCCGTTGGGGTCCCCGCCCTGGATCATGAACCCGTCCATGATGCGGTGGAAGGTGAGCCCGTCATAGAAGCCGGATTTTGCCAGCCCCATAAAGTTCTCCACGGTGGCCGGCGCCGCGTCCGCGTCCAGGGCCACAACGATATCACCGTAATTCTCGACGCTGATCACTGCCTGCGGCATGGCCGACAGGTCCTTTTCCTTCTCAGCGCCCGATGCTTCCTTCTGCTCCTGAGCGGCTGCCTCCTGCCCCTGCGCGGAGCCGGATGCCGCCTGATCCTTCTTTGCCCCGCAGCCCGCCGCGATCGCGCAGCAGACCAGCACGGACAAAATGACTGCCAATGGTCTGATCCTTGTGATTCTCATCTTTTTCTCTGTCCTTTCCTCTTCCATTTCAGGTCCCCCTTCCGTTCACAGCGGCCTGCTGCCGGGACGGAACTGAAGGCCTCTGATCAACAGGCCAGACCAGTATAGCAGAATCCGGAGCGGAAAAAAAGATGAGACAGGGGAGGCATCGCCTCCCCTGTCTCTTATGGGGTCATTATGCCGGAAAGAACCGTCCCCTTTGTCAGAAAAACGCACCAGAAAGGACCGTCCCCTTTGTCACGTTTTGGCAGGGGATCAGAATTCTCCCATGTCGATGCCTTCTTCCTCCTGGCTGTCGTCCTCTTCCTCAGCGGGTGCTGTGATGATGAATTCGGAGAGGTAGGCGTCCTGGGGGAGGCCGGCCATGAGGGCGGGGATGTTGATGATGATGCCGTCCATGTTGTAGGGAACGTTCATGGAGACTTTGTGGGCATGGGGCTGGGCGTCCTTTTGATCGGTGATCTCGACGGTCATGGTCAGGGTCTGGCCCATGATGTCTGTCATGCCTCTGTCTCCGGCCGAGAGTTTGGCGACGCGTTCTCCTCCTTTGACGATGGTGACCTTGTAGAAGCTCTGGACTTTCTGTCCCTGGTAGTCCGTCTCCTTGTTGTCAAAGTAGACGGTGTGGCCGCGGCCGATGACGAACATGGCTGCGGCTATGGCCAGGACGATGGCGACGGCGCAGATCCGGAACAGGAGCTGTCGTTTGTTTTTCATCACTGCTCACCTTCCTTTCCAGTCCCGGCAGGGGTTTCCTCCTCCTGGGCGGCGGCAAGTCTGCGGCCGGCGGCGCTGCGCATCCTGCGCTTGTTGGTCTCGTACATGATCAGGGCGAGGGTGATGACGGCGTAGGAGACAAAGACGCGGAAGTATTCGCCGATCATGGAATCGCCGGTGATGTAGGCGCCGGCGCGGGGAGCGACGATAAACATGGTATGGAAAAGGATGACGCCCAGAAAGACGTTTCCGATGGACGCGCGGTCGACCGAGGCGCCTCCGACCAGGAGGGCGGCGATGCAGAACATGCCGATCTGGCTGTGGGCGCTGTAGGTCGCGATATTGCCCATATTCTGGAGGTAGATGACCATGCCGATGCCGGCCAGGACCGTCGACATGACGATGGATATGATCCTGGTCCTTTCGACATCGATGCCGGCGTCACGGGCGACTTCCATGTCCTGGCCGACCGCCCGCATGTCCTGGCCCAGCTTGGT
>DGUF01000196.1 GCA_002394525.1 Lachnospiraceae bacterium UBA4317
TTCCGGCCATGCCGGAACACATAGTGTACAGGCACAGCCCGATCAGCCTCTTCCGTAGGTCTGTGTCATCCGCCGGATCTGTCCGGCCAGGGCCGGCGAAGCAGCGCCGTCCGCCATCCGCCAGACCCAGTTGGACCCGGTCGTGGAGGGCGTGTTGATCCTCGCCTCGTCGCCCAGCAGGAGCCAGTCCTGCATGGGGATCACGCAGAGATTGCCGACGGAGGCCATGGCCGCGCGGACCATCGCACGCGCCAGGCGTTTCGTCTCCGCATCTGCAGCAGCCTTGCGGACTGCAGCCGCCTTCTCCCTCTCTCCGGGCGCAGGGTCTCCCTGCTCAGGCTTTTCATGCACCGCCCCGGGCGCAGACCTGCCCCGTGCGGCGTCTGTCTGTCCCGCATTTTCCGGCGCATCATATGCCCAGAGGTCTCCGCTGTGCCCGTCCAGCCCCGTAAAGGCCCGGACCTCCTCGCGCTCCTCCGGCAGGATGTGATCCAGCCAGCCGACCAGGGTCTCATTGTCGTGCGTGCCGGTGTAGACCACACAGTTTTTTTCATAATTGTAGGGCAGGTAGGACTCCCTGCCGCTGGAATCGCGGGAGTCAAAGGCAAACTCCAGCACCTTCATGTTGGGATAGCCTGTGTCGCGCACCAGCTGCCGGACCGATTCCGTGATGTAGCCCAGGTCCTCCGCAATGATGGTCAGCCCTGGGATCTCCTTTTCGATCGCGCGGAAGAGGTCGATGCCGGGCCCGTCCTCCCACTGCCCGATCCGGGCATCCGCGCTGTCCGCGGGGATCGCGTAATACTGGTCAAAGCCGCGGAAGTGGTCGATGCGGACGATGTCGAAGAGACTGCTGCAGCGTCGCATGCGGCTGGTCCACCAGGCAAAGCCCGTGGCCGCATGGTGCTTCCAGTCGTACAGGGGATTTCCCCAGAGCTGGCCGACCGCGGAAAAACCGTCCGGCGGACATCCGGCGACGGCCTTGCAGGAACCGTCCTCATGGAGCTGGAAAAGCTCCGGATAAGCCCAGACCTCCGCGCTGTCCGCCGGCACATAGATGGGAATATCCCCGATGATGGAGATCCCCTGCCGGTTGGCATAGGCCTTGAGGGCCGTCCACTGCCGCTCAAACTGGTACTGGAGGAAGGATTGAAAATCGATTTCGTCCGCGAGCTCCCGCCGCGCCGTCTCCAGCGCCTCCGGGTCCCGCAGCCGCAGCGGCTCCTCCCATCCCATAAAGCCCGCGCCGCCATGCGCCTTTTTCAGGGCCATAAAGAGGGCGTAATCAGGGAGCCAGGACTTGTTTTCCTCACAGAACTCTTCAAAAGAAAACCCGCATGTATCCTTGGGAGAATCCCCCCGCGCGTTTTCTGAACTTTCTGAAACAGGTACAGCTGCCTCTTGATCAGCGTCCTGTTTCCATCTCTCATATGCCTTCCGCAGGAGGAGCTCCCGCGTGTTGTAAAGCCAGGCGTAGTCGATTTTCCCGGCTGCCGCATTCTCCTTTTCACCGAAAGCGGCCGGATATACTGCCTCGGCCGCTTCCTCCTCCGTCAGGAGTCCCTCACGCACAAGCGTGTCCGGGCAGATAAAATAGGGATTGCCTGCAAAGGCGGAAAAAGACTGGTAGGGTGAGTCCCCGTAGCCCGTGGGACCGACGGGGAGGATCTGCCAGTACTTCTGTCCCGCTTCTTTGACAAAATCCACAAACCGGTAGGCCTCATCGGAGAAACATCCGATTCCATACTTTCCCGGCAGACTGAATATGGGTAATAACAGACCGCTCGCTCTCATGCCTGTGTCTGTGACCTCCTGCACTTCTGCATTCAAGAGTCCGCCTGCGGGCTTTGAATGTCCGGTTTTGTTGTTCGGGAACTGTCGCAAAAGGACTTGGGAATAGCTGCATATCTTGCCCGGATTGCTTACGGACAGTTCCTTCCCGAGATGTTTTGTGTACTGTTACTGACCGCATAAGCCGCAGCCGCAGGATATCCTGCAGCTGCGGACAGACAGGGCATGTGCCCCGCACGGCAGGATCAGCCCTTGACCGCGCCGGCGACCACGCCCTCGATGATGTATTTCTGGCAGATCAGATACATGATGATGATCGGGACGATGTCGATCATGATGCAGGCCATCATGGCGCCCATGTTGACGGTGCCGTAGCTTCCGCGGAAGTACTGGATGGCCATGGGAATGGTGCGGTATTTTTTGATATCCAGGACCAGGGTGGGCAGGAGGTAGTCGTTCCAGACCCACATGGTCTCCAGGATCGCCGTGGAGATGATGGTCGGCTTGAGGATGGGCACCAGGACCAGGAAGAAGGTCTGCAGGGGACTGCAGCCGTCGATCATGGCTGCCTCTTCGATCTCCAGCGGGATTCCCTTGACGAAGCCCGTGAACATGAAGACCGCGAGTCCCGCGCCGAAGCCAAGATAGATAATACAGATATTATATGGATTGTTCAAGTGCAGGCGGTCCGCCGTATTGGCCAGGGTGAACATGACCATCTGGAAGGGCACGACCATGCTGAAGATGCACAGATAATAGAAGGCCTTGGAGAGGGGGCCGTTGACCCGGATGATGTACCAGGCCGCCATGGAGCAGCAGAGCATGATCAGGACGACGCTCATCACAGAGATCACGAGGCTGTACCAGAAGGACTTGAGGAAATTCATGCTCGTGATGCCTTCCACATAGTTGGCGAGCCCGACGAAATTATCCGCCGACGGCAGCTGGAAGACGCCCGTGGTGGTGATCGCCTTGTTCATCTTCAGTGAATTGATCAGGATCGTGAAGATGGGATATACGTAAAAGACGCAGATGACCGCCAGCACAATGCTCGCGATCGTTCGCGACAGTTTTTTGTTGTTGGTTTTCATAGGGATACTTCCTTCCTTTCGCGCTTTTCTGCGGGCGCGCCCGAAAGCCTTTTCAGACCGGATCGGATGGATGTCCGCACACCTGGGTGACGGTTCCATTTCCGTCCCGTGTGCCTTCGTTTCCATCTGACCTGTCCGGAAAGCGGCCGGCGGTACGCCCGGTATGACAGCTTCAGATACGCTGCGGCTGCAGCCACATTACTGCTGCACTTCTTTGGAAGTCGTCGCGCGCAGCTGAACCAGCGCGATGATGACCACGATCAGGAAAAAGACAACTGCCTTGGCCTGGCCGATGCCCTTCCACTGGGGTCCGCTCCTCGC
>DGUF01000068.1 GCA_002394525.1 Lachnospiraceae bacterium UBA4317
CCCAGTGCCTGTCCCCCTGTCACACAGTGCATGGCTCAGAGGAGTCAGCCGGTACGTCCCGGGCTCACTCCTCTTTTTTTGCGCTGTCCAGTTCCTCCTTGACGACATAGACGGGGCGGCCCTTGGTCTCGGTGTAGTTCTTGGCCATGTACTGGCCCAAAATGCCGATTCCCAGCAGCTGGATGCCCGACAGCATGAGGATGAGGCAGGCCAGGGTGGGGAAGCCGGCGACGGGGTCTCCCCAGAGGATGGTCTTGATCACGATGATGATCAGGTAGAGGATCGAGAGGCAGAAGATGAAAAAGCCGACCACCGAGGACAGGATCAGGGGCTTGTTGGAGAAGGCCACGATCCCGTCAAAGGCATAGGTCAGGAGCTTCCAGAAATTCCATTTGGAGGTCCCGCTGGCCCGGTCCTCGACCTCATAGGGCATGTAAAAGGTCTCAAAGCCCACCCAGGCGAAGATTCCCTTGGAGAAACGGCATTTTTCGGGCAGGGACAGGATGGCGTCCACCACGGGCCGCCTCATGAGGCGGAAGTCGCTGGCGGCCTGCATGATCTTGATGTCGGTCATGCTGTCCATGACTTTATAAAAGGTCTTTTTGATCAGCGAGATCAGGGCGTTTTCCCTGCGCTCCTCCTGGTAGGCAGCGACGGCGTCGTACTCGGGGTGGTCCTCCAGGATCTTCATCATCTTTACGATATAGGCGGGGTTCTGCTGGAGGTCCGCGTCAATGATGACTGTGAAATCCCCCTGCGAGCTTCTGAGTCCGGCCAGGAGGGCGGCCTCCTTGCCGAAGTTTCTGGAGAAGCTGACGACCCGGACGCGGTACAGCGCGCGGCTGCACAGGGCCCTGAGCTTTGCGAGGGTCCCGTCCCGGCTCCCGTCGTTGACAAAGATCAGCTCCGTCTGCGGCATCAGGTCTCCCAGGGCCTTGACGGTCTGCTCGTAAAACAGGTCTATATTTCCCTCCTCGTTGTAGCAGGGAACGATCACGGACAATAGCATTTTTACAATCCTCTTAAGCCCGGTCCCGGAAGACCAGGAAGCGGCTGATGAAGTAGTTGCCGATCACGACCAGGACCTGGGTCGCCAGCTTGGCGATCATCTCATCCTGGTGGAGGATCTCATAGAGCACAAAGACGCCGCCGACCTCGATCACCATGGTCGCCAGCCTGGCGCCGATGAAGCGGGCGCATTCGGCAGCCAGCTCCCCCCAGCTGCTGCAGTGGGAGCGGAACACGATCAGCTTGTTGGTCACATAGGCAAAGATGATCGAGACCGACACAGAGATAATATTGCTGACATTGACATTGAGGCCCACGACCCGGCAGAGCACCGCGTAGACGACCAGGTTGACCAGGGTCGTGCAGCCCCCGATCACCAGATAGCGCATCCCCTCCGAGGTCAGAAGGCTTATGATCCTGCTCCCTGCGGACTGGCCTGCCGTCGCTTCCACATTTCTGTTTTCTTCTTCCATGCAGCTTCCTTTCCTGCAACTTGATTTTTCCGTTCTTCCACAGCATGCCGCTCGCAAGGCGGCAACACTTGCTTTGCAAGTATGCAATGCGGTCACAGTTGCCTGGGCCGTCCCGCGGTACAGGCACCGGATTGAAAAAAACGCTGTCGGGCGTTTTTTTCAGTCTTGCAAAGCATTTATCCGGGAAATCCCTGTCACCTGCCCGCCTTCTTTTTCTTCCTCGCGGCCAGCCCCCTCCAGAGGGCGTCCAGGAGGATCACGGCAAAGGCGGCCGCCGAGATATAGAGGCCGATCCGCAGGTAGGGGATCTCATAGGTCAGTTCGATCTCGTTCTCTCCGTCGACCAGGGGGACCGTGATCATGGTGCCGGCGACTGTGTCCGGCTGAATGATCTCACCGTTTCTGGCTGCACTCCAGCCCTGAGACCAGGGCACGAGCAGGCAGAGGCTCCGTCCCCGGGTCCCCTGCACCCTGCAGGTGACATGTCCGTTTTCGATGGTCAGGTCGGTGACTTCGCCCGCCCTGATCCTGTCGGCTGCCTCTCCGAGAGCCTTGAGGTCGAGTCCGTAAAACTGATAGTCCTTGAAGCTCAGGCCTTTTTCCGTCCGGAAAACGACGGTCCGGATATCTCCTCCCGCGGTCTTCTTTGCCTTCTGCGCCAGGGCCTCCTTATCAAAGGCCGCAGCCGCGGCGGCCAGCTCGTCCTTTTTGAGCTGCAGCTCCTCCGCTTCGGTCAGGGGCTGGTCCTCTGCCTCCGCTTCCGGACTCTCCCCGGCGGCCTTGCGCTTCGCCGCCTCCTCGGCCTTTTTGCGGGCCTCTTTTTCTCTCTCCTCAACCGCCTGCAGGCTGTCCTCAGCACCGGACGCGGCCTGCTCCTCCCGGCTCCGGATCATGAAGGAGGCCGGCGAGGTCCAGCGGCAGTAGCCGACGGGCTCCGCCCCGTTGATCGACATCAGGCCTGTCATCTTTTCGGGCCAGAGCAGATTTCCGTAGGCGATATAGTCCCCCTCCGGCACAAAGACGCGGAAGTAGGATTTATTGCCCTCGTTGCGCCGGGTCCAGCCCAGCTGTCGGTAGAGCACGGTCTCTTTGCCGCTCAGGACCGAAAAGAGGGCGTTCTGATAGACGTAGGCGTTGTCATATTTCCTGGTGGGGAGCTTGGACCCGTCGTAGACAAAGGCCATGGGCAGGGCATAGGGATTGCGGTAGACCGTCCGGCCGTTGAAGGCATCGACGCCCCTGACGGGCTCCAGGCCCCTGACCGGCGTGCTCTCCAGCAGGTATTTGATGCCCAGGAAGGAATCCGAGGCGAGGATGGGGTCGCGGACGATCATCATGCAGCCCGCCTCATCCCGGTAGCCCAGCCTCCACATGAGGTCCAGCTGGGAATTTTCGGGACTGGAGGTATAGGCCGTGTTGGACCAGTAATTCTGGGCCAGGGAATCATTGAAATAGGCCGTCATGTCGTCGTCCTGGTGCCACCTGGTCCGGTCCTGGGCGATCCTGTAATAGGATCCGTCGGCCTTGCGGAGCTGTTTCAGCTGCGCCTGCAGGCCTTTGGAATACTCCATGTAGAGGGTCTGGGAGCTGTCCGAATGATGCTGCCAGAAGAGCCAGGCATTGGCCCCCAGCTCGGCGCAGGTCACGGCCAGAAGGAGCAGGCCTGCCACAGAGCGGATCAGGATATTTTTTTTCACGCACAGGAGCAGGACCGTCATCAGGGCCAGGAGGGCCGAGGCCGCCACGGTCGCAAAGACGGCGGGATTGAGCCGGACGATCTCCACTCCCTGTGCCCGCAGGTCTGCCAGATGGATCCCGTTCAGCTTGAGGACTGCCGCCCCGTACAACAGGGAGAGCGGGATCACAAGCACCTTTGACAGGCGGTCTTTTTCCGCCCGGCTCAGGTAGGCAGCCGCCCCGAAGAGGAGGGCAAAGCAGACCAGGTGGCTGTAGCGGAACCAGTAGCTGTCCGCCCGCTTGAGCAGGGAAAAGGCCATCCTGCCGGGCTCCCAGAAGAGCATGAGGAAGCAGACCCCCAGCAGGCAGACATAGGCCGCCTTGTGCCGGAACCTGAAGGACCCAGAAAAAAGAATGGCTGCCGCCGCGAACACGGCGATCCCCCCGCAGAAAAGCGCGGCAAAGCCCTTGTCACTGACAGCCCCGATGACATAGCCCCTGACCGGAGACAGGAGGTCTCCGACCATTTCCATGAGGATCTTGATCTCATCATACTGGCCCTTGCCCTGCCGCATGGCACTGACGGCGGGCAGGAAGAGCCCGGCGCTCAGGGCTACGCCCAGTCCCATCCCCCAGACATAGCGGCAGGAGGACAGGATCAGGTCCGTGATCCCGACCAGCAGGCCCGGGGCCTCCTTCCGGGACGCCCGCATGCCGACCGGATAACCCGAGGGCATGACGATCTCCTTTTTTTCCTCCTTCCTGTCGCAGAAAAAGAATTCAAAGAGGAACCAGATGCCCGTAAACAGGCAGTTGACCCCTGCCATATACCAGTTGCACAGGATGCAGAAGCCCGTCGCCAGGGCCAGGCGCCAGACGCTCTTTCTGTGGACCACCTCATAGACGCCCAGCAGCATGAGGGGAAGCATATAGACCCCGTCCAGCCACATGATATTGCTGCTCTGGGCGATCGAATACTGCATCAGGGCATAGCCCAGGGAGAGGGCGATCACAAAGACCGGCCGGATCCGGTCCTCAAACCTCCGCTGCAGGTACCAGCAGAAGGTCGCCCCGGCCGTCGCCAGCTTGAGCACGACCGCGATATCAAAGAACCTGTAGACCCCCGCCTTGCCGAAAAAGTAGAGGAGGAGATTAAAGGGCGACGCCAGATAGTAGCTGAAAAGGCCGAAGGAGCTGCCTCCCAGCATATTGGCAAAATCATAGCTCAGCGGCCGCGTCCCCCTCAGGACATCCACATAATAGGTAAAAAAGTCGATGTACTGGATCTTGGCGTCATCGATCGTGACGGCCTTTGTCCCGAAGGGCTCCATCTGCAAAATGTACAAGACCGCGAAAAGCAGGCCCGAAGCGAGCGCAAATGAAATACAGCAGAGGAAAAACCGCGCAAACCACCCGTGGCGCCTGCGCTCCTGCGGCGTTTTTTCAGGTGCCTCCGTCCGACCCCCGCGTCTGCTGCTCCTGTCGCCTTCCTGCTTTCCCTGCTCCGCCGCGAAATCCCGGGTCGGGGCTTTCTTTTCCGCAGACCTGCTTTCTGCCGTGGAGGCTCCATCAGCAGTATCTGCTTTTACAGAACCAGCTTCCACCGGATCCGCTTTTATGAGATCCTCTTTTGCAGGATCATCTTTTACAGGAACCTCTTTTGCGAGATCCTCTTTCACAATATCCCCGGGGATATTGCTGTCAATATTCTCATTTATGAGCACGTCCTGCTCCTGCAGCTTCTGATCAGTCATAAATACGGCTGGGACCTCCTGTATATATAGAAAGAAGCGGGGCTTCCCCGCTGAGACGCTGAGATAAACATCCCTACCATTTTATTAGACATTTTCGTGATTGGCAATGTGCTTGGCGATAAAGAAAGAAAAACCCTGTCGCGAGACAGGGTTTTGATTTCAGCGTCTGATTTTTTGCAATAAAAAATGCCCAGAACCGGGATCGAACCAGTGACACGAGGATTTTCA
>DGUF01000271.1:0-3533 GCA_002394525.1 Lachnospiraceae bacterium UBA4317
TCGGGTCCCTTGGCGTCCAGCATCTGCTTGAGGCCCATCCGGCGGTTGCCGGTGACGGGAGGGAATCTCGGAGGCTCATAGACGAAGTTGGCGCTGTTCTCGGCGATCGACCGCTCCGCGATGTAGGTGAGCATCTTGGTCGCCCGGTCCTCGCCGCCCTGGATCTCAAAGAGGGAGGGCGTCTCGTCGATGAACTTGGTATAGCACCTGCCCTCCTGGAAGGTCTCGTTGCGGAGAACATTGGTGATGAAGGCGATGTTGGTCTTGACGCCGCGCACGTGGACCTCGCGGATGGCGCGCAGGGCCTTGTTGCAGACACCCTTGAAGGTGCGGTCCCAGGAGGTGACCTTGACCAGGAGGGAATCATAGTAAGGGGAGATGATGGCGCCGGTGCCCGCGGTCGCCTCGTCCATACGGATGCCGAAGCCGCCGGAGACGCGGTAGCCGGTGATCCGGCCCGTGTCGGGCGCGAAATTATTGGTGGGATCCTCGGTCGTCACGCGGCACTGGATCGCGAAGCCGTCCAGCTTGAGGTCGGACTGCTTTTTGATGCCGATGCGGTCATCGGAGAGCGGGGCGCCCTCGGCGACCAGGATCTGGGCGCGCACGAGGTCGATTCCGGTGACCATCTCGGTGACGGTGTGCTCGACCTGGATGCGGGGATTCATTTCAATAAAGTAATAGTTCTCGTCCTTGTCGACCAGGAACTCCAGGGTACCGGCGTTGGTGTAGCCGACATGCTTTGTGATGGCCACGGCGTCGCGGTAGAGTTTTTCCTTGACCTCCTGGGAGACGGAGAAAGCGGGTGTGAACTCGACGACCTTCTGGTAGCGGCGCTGGAGGGAGCAGTCGCGCTCAAAGAGGTGGGCGACATTGCCGTGCTCGTCGGCCAGGACCTGGACCTCGATGTGCTTGGGGTTGACCAGGAATTTCTCCATAAAGATGTCGTCGTTGCCAAAGGCCTTGATGGCCTCAGCCTTGACCAGGTCAAAGTTGATGCCGACCTCTTCGACATTGTCGCAGCGTCTCATGCCGCGTCCGCCGCCGCCGGCGGCTGCCTTGAGGATGACCGGGAAACCGAATTCCATGGCCAGCTTCTGGGCCTCTTCGCGGCTGGCGAGGGGCTCTTTGGTGCCGGGCGTGGTGGGGACTTTGCAGTCGATGGCCATCTGCTTGGCGCTGAGCTTGTCGCCCATCATGTCCAGGATCTCGGACCTGGGACCGATGAACTTGATGCCGGCCTGCTCGCAGGCGCGGGCGAATTCACCGTTCTCGGAGAGGAAGCCGTAGCCGGGGTGGATGGCGTCGCAGTCGTGCATTCTTGCCAGTTCAATGATCCTGGGAATATTCAGGTAGGCGCCCAGGGGGCTTTCGTTCTCGCCGATCAGATAGGATTCATCCGCAGCGGTACGGAATGCCGAGTAGGTATCCTCATTTGAGTAGATCGCCACGGTCTGGAGTCCGAGATCGTGGCAGGCGCGGAAGATACGCATAGCGATCTCGCCGCGGTTTGCAACAAGTACTTTTTTAAACTTTGCCATTAGATCCTCCTAAATAGTTACAGTTGGCGCAGCAGCTCCATTCGGTGGTGTTGCCGGAGGAACGCTGCAGGTTGCATTATTAAACCCCATTTCCCTGTTATGGACCTGTTCTTTTCGGCCGAAAGTTACGTGACCGGATTCTGCAAGAAAACAGATCCATATATCTGACCGTCCTTCCCAGGGGATGGTCAGGACTTTTCAATCATCGACTAAGAAGTTTGAAATAAGGAAGCGGAGTACGCGGCCTGCTGTGCAAAAAACATTCCTCCATCTTAATTCCGTATTGAAAAGCATACGGTTATTATATACCATCTAAATACAAAAATTAAATCTATGATTCCCTTTATCTTGGAAAAATAAGTCAGAAAATCAGCTTTGATTTAAAAAAAATACAAAACCGGACCGGGTTTAATCCGGTCCGAACCCCTGGCGGGATCCGGCAGGCATAAATACGAAAAAAACGCAAATAAAAATCAGAAAAGGAGAAGAGAGGATGTTTTTTATGATCGGTGTCACTCCGGGCAGGAAGGATCTGCCTCTGGATCAGCTCGTGATCTGCGGGCGCTGCGGCAGATATGGCAGGTACAGGGTCTTTATGACCTTTACTCAGCTCCTGCTCTTTTTTATTCCCTGCCTGAAGTGGGGAAAAAGATACTATGTCGAAATGTCCTGCTGCGGCGCTCTCTATGAACTCGATCCCGAAGCCGGGGAGCAGATCGCCCGGCGTTCCCGCACAGAGATCAGGCAGGGAGACCTGACCCTGGTCCGCGACGGAAACGGATCCGGGAGCCGGCAGGCGGGGACAGGAACGAAGAGAATGCGGGCCTGTCCGGCCTGCGGTTATGAGACGGAAGAGGACTTCGCCTTCTGCCCCAAGTGCGGGGAGCGGCTCGGATAAGCCTTCCTTCCGTGCCGTGCGGGAACCGACTGCGCGTCCTCTTTTGCCGTGCGCACAAACCGGGCCTTCCGTGCCGTGGGGCAGGCTCCCGCTCAGCAAATTTTACCATGAAGAAAACGGGGAGGGCAGTCTGAGAGGATGGAAGGGCAGCGGGAACCTTTCCGGCATTTTTGCATTTTGACGAAAAAAAAATCCTCTGGCTTCGTAATAATCCATGAAAAAAGGCGAAAAATAAGGGCTTGAATTGTGCAAGTGTTGCCAAAAACAGTCCCTTTTTGAACATTTGGACATATTTTCTTGACATGGTTCTATTCATTAATCCGATTTTTCATTGTACTATGCTTTTGTTAGTTGTGACATTTGGACATATGTTCTGAGACGAATTTCCGTATGCGGCGGCTGATCCGGCGCGGAGGGGATCCGGTCTGACATGGTCCGGTATCAAACAAGGAGGGTACATATGAAAATGAAGAAGGTTGCAGCATTAGCGCTTTCTGCAGTGATGGCACTTTCCCTGGCAGCGTGCGGAGGCGGCTCCTCATCGGGCGGCTCCTCATCCGGCGGGGACAGCGGCGCTTCATCCGGCGGCGGCAGCAACAGCCTGACCATCAACATCTGGGATTCCAACCAGCAGGCAGGCCTGCAGCAGATCGTTGACGAGTGGTCAGCTGAGTCCGGCATCTCGGCCAAGATCGAAGTCGTTGACTGGGACAACTACTGGACACTGCTCGAGGCGGGCGCTTCCGGCGGCACCATGCCTGATGTCTTCTGGATGCATTCCAACACGGCCCAGATGTACATGGAGAACGACATCCTGCTTGATCTCGATCCCTACATTGAGAAGGATGAGACCATGGATCTGAGCAAGTACTATCAGGGCATCGTCGACCTGTACACCAGAAGCGACGGCAAGCATTTCGCGATCCCCAAGGATCACGACACCATCGCCCTGCTCTACAACAAGGCCATCTTTGACCAGTACAAAGTGGATTATCCCACTGCCGACTGGACCTGGGAGGATATGTACGAGGCCGCCAAGAAGATCACCGAGGGCTCCAAGGGCGAAGTCTACGGCATGGCTATGAACACCTCCA
>DGUF01000271.1:3595-5099 GCA_002394525.1 Lachnospiraceae bacterium UBA4317
TCCAACAACCAGGACGGCTGGTACAACCTGATCTATGATTACGGCGGAAATGTTGTCGGCGAGGATCACAAGACCACCGCGATCGGTTCCGACGGCGCCAAGGCCGGTATGGAAATGGTCCGTAAGCTCCTCTCTGTCGGCGCTCCCCAGACTGTCGTCGCCGAGACCGGTACCGACTCCCTGTTCCAGTCCGGCAAGTGCGCGATGATCACTCAGGGCTCCTGGATGATCAACAGCTTCTACACTGCCGAGCACCACGATGACTATGCATGGGCACTTCTTCCCTACGCGGATGTCAACGGCAACGGCCAGTGCGATGACGGTGAGCGTCAGTCCTGCTACAACGGCCTGGGCTGGGCGGCAAGCGCCGGCACAGCCAATCCCGATGCCTGCTACAGCCTGATCTCCTACCTCTGCTCCGAGGCCGCTCAGGTCAAGCAGGCCGAGCTGGGTGTCACCATGGCCGGCATGGAAGGCATGTCCGACGCGTTTGCCAATGCCTTCGAGGGCATGGACGTCTCCCCCTTCATCGAGATGGAGAACTTCAAGCTCTACTTCCGCCCTTACAGCAGAAACACCACTGTCTGGGAAGACAAGATCCAGCAGGCAGGCGCTTTCCTGGATGCATGGCAGAATCCGGATGATCCCGCTGTGATGTCCGCAGCCTGTGACAACGCCCAGAAGATCATCGAGGACGCGATCGCTGCCGAATAAGAATAAAACTGGACGGCGGTCCCTCTGCAGGCCCGGCCTGCAGAACGCATTCGCAAAAAGAACTCCGAATCATTGATTCAAAACATCCTGCCGCCGGCCGGACATGTGGCCGGCGGCAGGATGTGGATGTACATAATCTGTGCACATAATCAGGAGGGAGCATGGGAAAAAAGAAAATGACGGGAAGAGCGAAAGAGGAGGCCCTGTGGGGGTGGGCGTTTATCCTGCCCACGATGCTCGGCCTTATTATCCTGAACTTTTATCCTGTATTCAACACGATTTACCAGTCCTTCTGCAAGACCGGTGATTTCGGCAAGGGCAACAAGTTTGTCGGACTTGCCAACTATCAGACGGTTCTGGCAGCGGGCGAAACCTGGCAGTCCCTGATCAATACGATCAAATACGCGATCATCGAGGTCCCCTTCGGTGTCGTGATCGCCTTGGTCCTGGCTGTCTTCCTCAATCAGAAACTGAAAGGCACATCTGTTTACAGAACGATCTTCTTCCTGCCCATGGTCTGCGCCCCCGCGGCCGTCGCCATGGTCTGGAAATGGCTCTACAACCAGCAGTTCGGCCTTTTCAATAATATTTTCCACACCAATATCGCATGGATCTCCGACCCCAAGATCGCCTGGATTTCAGTCGGCGTCATCGGCGTCTGGTCCGTGATCGGCTACAACATGGTCCTGTTCATCTCCGGTCTGCAGGAGATCCCCGGGGACTACTACGAAGCAGCCTCCATCGACGGGGCGACCGGCATCAACCAGTTCTTCAACATCACGGTGCCGCT
>DGUF01000204.1:0-628 GCA_002394525.1 Lachnospiraceae bacterium UBA4317
AGGCCCGCCAGGCCCGCGAGGAGGAAATGATCCGCGCTCAGGAGCAGGAAAAGGCCCGCGCCCTGGAAGAGGAGAAAGCCCGTCAGACCCGCGAGGAAGAAAAGACCCGTGCCCTTGAGCAGGAGAAGGCTCATCAGGCCCGCGGGGAGGAGACTGCCCCTGTGGCTGCCCCTGCCCCGGAAAGGGAGACAAGAGTCCCTGTCCGGACTGAAACGAGGGAAGTCAGAGAGGACCAGCCCCGGCGGATCCTTTCCAGGGAGGAAGAGGAGATCCGCCAGGCCCGCAGGCTCCGCAGATACTATGAGGACCAGGAGGACGGACTGGACCGCTTCCTTGGAAAATTCGGTATCAGCAGGGAGACGGCGGTCCGGATCGCCACCCTCTTCCTGATCGCCGTCCTCAGCGTCATCTATGTGATGGGGCGGGGAGACGCAAAAGACAGGGCAGGTTCTGCTGCTCCCGGATCCGGAATGACCGGGGCGGAGTCCGCGCCGGAGGCCGGCGGAGACAATACGGATGCCTACGGTACGGACAGCGAGCTTCCTACCGGGGGCGGGGACTTCCAGAACTCTTCTGATTCAGAGTAACCGTACAGAGCAGCTTTAGAGAATGACCACAGGGTGCAGCC
>DGUF01000204.1:770-2579 GCA_002394525.1 Lachnospiraceae bacterium UBA4317
GCTGATGAAAAAGCCGGTCCGGATCACGGCTTTAACTGACATTATTTGACTGAAATCAATCGAACGGAAAGACGGGAAAGAGAAGGAACAGTTATGGAGAGAGAATCTTTAGGTAGTCGTTTGGGGTTTATTCTGATCAGCGCAGGGTGCGCGATCGGTATTGGTAATGTTTGGAGATTTCCGTATTTGTGTGGACAATACGGAGGAGGGGCCTTTGTCCTGGTCTATCTCTTTTTCCTGGTGATCATGGGCCTGCCGGCCATGTGCATGGAGTTTTCCATCGGGCGCGCCAGCCAGAAGAGTCCCGTCCGCATGTATCATGAGCTTGAGCCGAAGGGATCCTTCTGGCACATCCACGGGTATTTCTGCCTGGTGGGTAACTATGTTCTGATGATGTTCTACACAACGGTGGCGGGCTGGATGCTGCAGTATTTCTTCCAGGAGATCAGCGGCAGGTTCATCGGCCTGGACCCCGAAGGGGTTGAAGGCGTATTCAATTCAGGGCTGCAGAATCCCGCCCTCCAGGTCGGCTTCATGGCAGTCGTGGTCGTTCTCGGCTTCCTGGTCAATATGAGAGGCCTTCAGAGCGGCCTGGAGCGCGTGACCAAGGTCATGATGATCCTCCTGATCATCATCATGATGATCCTGGCAGTCAACAGCCTCTTCCTGCCGGGCGCGGGCGTCGGAATCCGCTACCTCCTGGTCCCCGATTTTAAGAGGATGCAGGAAGCCGGCATCTGGAATGTGATCGTCGCCGCCATGAACCAGTCCTTCTTCACGCTCAGCATCGGCATCGGTTCCATGGCCATCTTCGGAAGCTATATCGGCAAGGACCAGGCCCTGATGGGAGAGTCCGTCAACGTCGTCCTTCTGGACACCCTGGTCGCCATCTGCTCCGGCCTGATCATCATACCCGCCTGCTTCGCCTATGACGTGGAGCCGGGAGCGGGCCCGAGCCTGATTTTCATCACCCTGCCCAATATCTTCAACAACATGCCTATGGGACGGGTCTGGGGAAGCCTTTTCTTCATCTTTATGTCCTTCGCGGCTTTCTCCACAGTCCTGGCTGTCTTCGAAAATATCATGGCCATGTGCATGGACCTCTTTGGCTGGGACAGGACGAAGACTGGCCTGATCAATATCGTCCTGCTCTTTATCCTCTCTCTGCCCTGCGCGCTGGGCTTCAATGTCCTGTCGGGCATCCAGCCCCTGGGGGAGGGGAGCACCTTCCTGGATCTGGAGGACTACATCGTCAGCAACTTCCTCCTTCCTCTGGGCTCCCTGGTCTTCGTGTTCTTCTGCACCCGCAAGAGCGGCTGGGGATGGGAGAACTTCAGAAGGGAGGCAGACGAGGGCGAGGGCCTCAAGGTCCGCGACTGGATGCGGCCCTATATCACCTGGGTGCTGCCTGTCCTGATCATTATTGTCTTTGTCATGGGTGTGATCTGACACAGGTTTTGTCCAACCGAAAGGGATCCGCAGGGATATGCCGTCTGTTAATGGAAATACGATAGAAGAACATTCCGCGAAAAAGAAGGCGCGGCGGGGGATCAGATGGATTTTTCCGGTCGCGCTTCTTTTTTGCGCCCTGATTCTGGGACTTGGCGCGGCGGGGGCCTGGTATTTTTTTACTCCGACCGAATACAGCGAGGAGGAGGCCGCCGCCTATGTCAGGACCATATACGGAGACAGCTGGGAGCTCAGGGAAAAGATCCCGCTCGCGGATGAGGCAGGGGAAGGGACCCGCTATCTCTTTGCCGAGAGTAGTTCTTCCGACAAATCGTTTTCTGACAGTACTTTTTCTGACAG
>DGUF01000204.1:2664-4682 GCA_002394525.1 Lachnospiraceae bacterium UBA4317
TTTTCTGTTTTTTCCCTCTCTGTGCCGGTCTACGAGGACGGGAAACCCACAGGAAAATACCGCAAGGCCCTTTTTGACAACTATTTCAGCACCGTGATCGAAAGAAATATGGACGGGCTCAGGGACCTGGAGAAGGAGACCGGGTCAGAGGCCGGGATCCGGCTGGAGATCGGACGGGAGGGGGATCCCGAGGGCATTTACGGCGCGGAATACCTGTTCAGCATTTATATCGACAGGAAGAGTGACTTTCCTGCCTGCGCAGATCTGGTGGAAAAAATAGACAGCCTCCTGGCCTTTACGCGCGCGGACGCGCAGACATCGGATGCCGGTTCTTCTTCCGCCGCCTATGAAAAGCTGCGCCCTGTGGTGCCCTCTGTCCGGATCTATATGAAACCGGAGAAGTCCGGGCCCGCGGCCGACGCGGTCTCCTCCGCGGCGGTCCCTTACGAAAGCGGCTCCATCCCGCGCCAGGACGGCCTGACAGACGACTGGACCGCCCCCGGAGAGCGGGAGAAGTACAGGCTCAGCACGATCCCCCTCTCTGACACGGAGAAGACCCGGATGAAGGCGGACCAGATCTTTGCCCGCATGGAAAATGACTATGTGGACGCCTCGCGCGCCGGCGCCGGCAGCTTTTATGCCGCCTCCCCGGACCTCAGGGAAAAATATCCCGCGCCCGTGCTCACCGTCGTCAATATCGGCGGACATGACCTGACCGGGACCACGGGCGGCAAGGGGGACTTTTCCTATACCCTGGTCTACCACCGCGCGACAGACAGCTACTGGATGACCGGCCTCGACCCCTGCGAGGACTTTGACGGCAACCCCTTCGGCAGCTATGCCCGCAGTGGGGCTTTTGCCAGGCTGATCCAGTACCTTGGCGGAACATATTCCTGCTCCGACTGGAAGGCAGAGTGGAAGATCGGCAGCAGCCGCTGGGAGGCGGAGGAGAAGACCGCCGCGACGGGGGCGAGCCCCTACAGCCACAGGAGCTTTACGATCTTCCGCAACGGCAACAACGAAAAGCTGGACCAGGTGCCGGAGATCTTCCAGGGGACCGGCGCCCTGCCCTCGGGACGCCCCTTCAGCGTCCGGGACCTCATCCGCATGCTGGATGTCAGGATCACCATCAACCAGCAGGACATGACGGCTGTCATTTACCGGGACTTCGGAAATGAGCGGTGACCCGCACGGGTCCGGAGCGGTGACCTGGACAGGCCCCGATCGGTGACCCGAACGGAGCCCTGAGAGAGGTATCTGTAATGCGCAAAAAACTCCTGACCATCCTGACCCTGCTCTGGATGGTCTTTATTTTTTTCATGTCCTCCGCAGGCCAGGAGACATCGGACGGCCAGAGCGACGCGGTCTGTGACCTGATCGGCAGCGTATTCGTCGAGGACTACGAGAACCTCCCGCCTGAAGAGAAGGCCGAGTGGCAGGACCGGATCACCTTCCCTGTCCGCAAGGGAGCCCACATGACCGAATATGCCATTCTGGGGGCCCTGCTCACGCTCACAGCCTGTGAATACCTGTCGGCGGGGAAGGGTGGCGGACCTGGGAAAAAGGACGCAGAGAGGACGGAAAAGGCCCCATACGCGGCCGCCCTGGCAGCCGGCTTTCTGTACGCCGCCAGCGATGAATTTCACCAGCGCTTTGTCCCGGGCCGGTCCGGGGAGCTCAGGGATGTCCTGATCGACACGGCCGGGGTCCTGATCGGAATCTGCATCGTATGGGCTTTAAAAGAACATCACAGGAAATAAAAAAACCCTCCGCACCGCTCTGTGGATTCCACAGCGGCCCGGAGGGCTTTTTATGCAGCTAACAGGACTTGAACCTGCACGGGGGTGCCCAACAGAACCTAAATCTGCCGCGTCTGCCAATTCCGCCATAGCTGCAAATAAAATGCGACGACGCAAATACTTGTGCCGCCGCAGAAAAAAGGAAAAAGAAAATAAGAAAAAGTGAGACATGGGGGACTCGAACCCCCGACAACTTGATTAAAAGTCAAGTGCTCTACC
>DGUF01000204.1:4729-5351 GCA_002394525.1 Lachnospiraceae bacterium UBA4317
TCAAGTGCTCTACCATCTGAGCTAATGTCCCGCAACAACTGGGCTAGTTGGGATCGAACCAACGTTACAGCAGTCAAAGTGCTGTGCCTTAACCACTTGGCGATAGCCCATCATCGATAGCCCATTCAATTGAGATCTTGTTTTTATATCCTGACGGAAGACCCGGAAGATCACAAGTCATGACATAAAAAAAGGGTGGGTAATGGGACTCGAACCCACGGTCTCCAGAACCACAATCTGGCGCGCTAACCAACTACGCCATACCCACCATATAACTATTATATTTTCAGGAGACAGAAGAGTAATCTCCTGAGTATGCCCGGGGGGACTCGAACCCCCGACACCCGGCTTAGAAGGCCGGTGCTCTATCCAACTGAGCTACGGACACATAAGCCGCTCGCAAAACAATGCTGCCCTGTACCGAAAGTGCCTGAACAAAATGTTAGAGGAAGAAGTCTGATTAAATGTCTCAACAAAATGATACATGGCAGAGGAATATGAAATTGCGAAAGCGGGTGATGGGAATCGAACCCACATATCTAGCTTGGAAGGCTAGTGTTCTACCACTGAACTACACCCGCAGATATTAGCTGGAAGACTCGGGGTGACAGGATTCGAACCT
>DGUF01000234.1:0-6695 GCA_002394525.1 Lachnospiraceae bacterium UBA4317
ATCGCCTTTATCCGCGAGGACTGCGGGTGCAAAACGGAGCTGAGCAAGGCCAACTGGGATGAAGTCATGTGCATGGAGCCCCTGGAGGGCCATGTCCAGGCGGATTCCCACGACGCGGCTTTTGCAGTCTATACGTCAGGCACGACCGGGAATCCCAAGGGCGTCCTGCACGAATACGGAAATCTTGAGAGGGCCATTCTGTCGATCCGGGAGGACGGACAGTTTCTGTTCAATGAAAAAGATGCTCTCGCGACCCTGTCTCCCCTGAACTTTGTGGCCTCCATCATTGTGATCCTTGCGGCGCTGAATGTTTTCAGGGGCAGGAACTATATCGCGTCCTATGAGACCATCAAGAATACGACGGCTCTGGCCAGATTCTTTTTGACAAAAAAGATCTCGATCACCTTCCTCACGCCCTCCTATGTGCGGATGCTGGGAGGCCGGAAGTCCCCCTTCCTGAGGATGCTCTTCGTCGGGAGTGAGCCCGCCAACAACACCTATGTCGAGGGACTGGACCTGATCAATATCTATGCCTGCTCGGAGAGCGGGTTCGCGGTGGGGTTTTTCAGGATCGACAAGCCCTACGCGGCCTGCCCGGTCGGCCGCCCGCAGGTGGACACCAGGATCTTCCTCCTGGGAGAGGACGGAGAGGAGGTTTCCGAAGGCGAGGCGGGAGAGCTCTGCTTCGAGGATCCCTATGTGCGCGGTTACATCAACCTGCCCGGGCAGACGCAGAAGGCTTTCATAGACGGATATTTCCATACAGGCGACCTGGCCAGAAAGGACGCGTCGGGCAGCTATGTGATCCTTGGCCGCATAGACGACATGATGAAGATCAACGGAAACCGGATCGAGCCCGCCGAGATCGAGGCGGCGATCAGGTCCGTTCTGGGCATTGACTGGGCGGCCGTCAGGGGATTTGACGAGGGAGGCAAGAGTTTCCTGTGCGCCTATGTCAGGTCGGACGTCTCCTTTGATGCCGAAGCGCTCCGGACCGAGCTGGGCAGAAGGCTGCCCTACTACATGATCCCGGCATATTTCCTCAAGGTGGATGAGGTCCCCTTAAGGCCCAACGGCAAGCTGGACCGTAAAGCCCTTCCCCGTCCGGAGGCCGGAAACTTCCAGAGCAGCTATGTCGCGCCGGAGACGGACCTGCAGAAAAAACTCTGTGATGCCTTTGCGGTATCCCTGGGCCTTGACCAGGTCGGTATCCACGATGATTTTTATGAACTCGGCGGCGATTCCCTGTCGGCCATCTCGCTGATCTCTGAGTGCGACCTTCCAGACCTGAGCACCTCAGAGCTCTTCCTGGGCAGGACTCCGGAGAAGGTCGCAGACCTCTATGAAAAGAAGCTTGCCCAGAGCGGTGGAAAGTCCGCGCTGGAACGGAATGAGGAGGCGCTCGCCAAGGCTCATCCCCTGACGGCGGAGCAGTGCTACATGGTGAACTATCAGCTCTACACACCTTTTTCCACCATGTACAACCTCTTCACCATGATGAAGTTCGATAAGGAACTCTATGATATCGATAAGACCTGCGAGGTCATGAAACAGGTCATCATGGCCCATCCGGCCCTCCTGACCACCTACTACTGGGGCGAGGACGGCACGCTGATGCAGAAGTACTCCCCCGAGAGCTTTGATGACCTGAAGGTCGAGCACCTGACGGAGTTCGAGTTCAAATATGTAAAGGATACCCTCGTCTATCCCTTCAAGATCATTGGCGGCCGCCTCTTCCGCTGCAGGGTCTTTGAGACGGAGAAGGCCGGCTACGTCTTCTTTGATGTCCATCACTCGATTTTTGACGGTACGTCCTTCAAGGTCTTTATGGACGGGATCGAGAAGGCCTTTATGGGCCAGCCGCTGGAGCCGGATTATTACTATATGGTGCTGGCTGACCGGGAGAACGATATCCACACGGACTTCTACGAGGAGAGCAGAAGGTACTTTGAAGACCGCTACGGCGGAATCGAGTGGTCGGAGTATCCCTTTATCGACCACAGGGCCAGGAGCAATGAGATGGGAGAGATCTTCGCGAAGCTGGACATCGAGCAGGCCCAGCTGCAGGAGATCGAGAAGTCCTACCGGATCAGCCGCAATGAATATTTTATCGCGGTCCTTGCTCTTTCAATCTCCATTTACAACAGGCGCAATGACATCAAGGTCTCCTGGAACTACAATGGCCGTGAGAGCATCGAGTACATGACCTCCATCGGCCTCCTCTTCCGGGAACTTCCGGTGGGAATCCGCTTCAAACAGGACATGACGATCAGGGATGTCTTCTCGGATGTCCAGGATCAGGTGAGAAAGGGTATCGAGCACTGTTGCTATCCCTACGTGGACTTCATCGGGGAGGTGGCGACCGGCGAGTCGGCCTATCTCCTGTATCAGCAGGACCTGCGCGACACGGAAGCTCTCGAGAGCGAGGGGATCGAGGTCATTGACATTCGTCAGAATCAGATGGCCTCGCAGACGATCCTCGATATCGAGATCCTGGACGGCTCCGACGGCCTCCAGGCCATGATCGACTTCTCCTCCAGCTGGTATGAGGAGAAGAGCATACAGATATTCACCCGCATCTTCGCGGGCACGGCAGAGCTGATCGCCCGCCATGACAGCCAGACCGACCTCACGGTCGGTGAGATCGCCCACAGGATCCGGAGGGAAGTCCTCAGGGAGACGATCGCCGAGGATGCCACGGACGGCCGCAGAAAGCTCGAACAGATCAGGGAAAAGATCAAAGAAGCTCCGCACAGGCACAAAAATGCAGGCGAGACAGCTCCCGACGGCCCTGAAACCCGCCTCGATTCCGTGAAGGAGATAGTAATAGAAGGCGAGGACCGGCTCGACTCCCTCAGGGAAAAAGTCAGAGGGCGCGAAGAACTGCTCAGGAATTTTTCCGTCAAATTCAGGAAAAAACGCTGACGGCGGCTTCATTCAGGCGTGTAAACGCCGACGGCAGCCGCATGCGGGCAGGCATATACTGACGGCGGCTCACGCCGGGGATTCTGGACGGAAAACGGGGCAGTCACACCTCAGGTGAAAAAATGCCTGACGGCGGCTTACGCCGGGGGCAGGGAAGAGGTCTATGTCAGTTTATAACATTGAAAAATCAAGAAAACATATGCAGGAGCTTGCTGGTGTCAACAGAGAGCTCACCGGCAAAACCTATGATGCCGGACTGGCGGTGAAATGCAGCAACGGTACCTTCGTGGGGACCGAGACGGACAAGGTCCGGTCCTTCAAGGGGATCCCCTATGCGGTCCCTCCCGTGGGGACCCGCCGCTGGAAATCCCCGGAGCCGGCCCCCGACGGAGACGGTGTCTATGAGGCCCTGTATTTCGGGAAGTCATGCATCCAGACCGAAGAGGCCTCGGAAAGAGCTTCTATGTATATACAGGGCGAGGACTGCCTGACCCTGAATATCTGGACCTGTCCCGGAAAGAAAACTCAGGACGGGGACCCGAATCCGGTTCCGGATTTAAAAGGGGACATGGATTTAAAACCGGACGTGGATTTAAAACCGGTCATGGTTTTTATACACGGAGGCTCCTACGGCTGGGGCGGAACGGCCGACCCCCTCTATGACGGACACAATTTTGTCCACCGGGCAAAGGACATCGTTCTGGTCACGATCAATTACCGCATCGGCCTCTTTGGCTTTATCGATTTTTCCGAAGTGCCGGGAGGAGAGTCCTATGCGGCCAGCGGCAATCTGGGCCTGCTGGACCAGATCTGCGCCCTGGGCTGGATCCGCCGCAATATCCGCGGATTTGGCGGAGACCCTGAGAATGTGACCATTTTCGGGGAATCGGCCGGAGCATCCAGCGTCTCCCTCCTTCCCCTGATCGACTCCGCCCGGGGCCTTTTCAGAAGAGTGATCGCCCAGAGCGGGTCGATCGCCTTCACCTACAGCAGGGAGGAGGCCAGGACCCTGACCCGCAAGCTCCTGGAGAAGACCGGCGCCTCCTGCATGGAGGAGCTCGCAGCCCTGGACGAAGACCAGATCCGCGAGGTCAATGAAGAGCTCAATGACCACAATATCTTCCCCGTGCGGGACGGGTTCATCCTGCCGGCTGACCTCTACGAGGCCTACCGGACGGGCAAGGGTTCCGGGGTGGACATGCTGATCGGCACGAACGCCGACGAGGCCAGGTACTGGATCGGCGAAATGGGCAGCTGGTTTGTCTACCAGTGCATGGCACCGGTCCTTGTACAGAGCATTATCCACAGCTTCAAAAAAGAGGACAGGGCCCGCTCGGACGCTTTTATGAAGCTGCAGAAGGGCAGCGCGGCGCACAGGGCCACGGAATTTTTCAATGAGCTGATCTTCCGCGTCCCGTCGATCGTCCAGGCGGCCTTCCATTCCGACAATGGCGGCAGCACCTATATGTATTACTGGACCAAGAAGTCCTCGATCCCCCACTTCGGCGCCTGCCATGCGGTGGAGCTGGCCTATGTATTCGGCAATACCGAGGAGACCATCTACACGGGAAAGCAGGCGGATAAAAAGCTGTCCGCCATCGTTCAGGATATGTGGACCCGCTTCGCCAGGGACGGAAAGCCCGGAACGAAGGCCTGCCCCTGGGACAAATACGACAGAGGCTCCAGGATGACCATGGTCCTGGGCGATGAGATCCGCATGGTGTCAGACCCCGGGGCTGAGAACCGGGTCCTGATCGAGCCGCTCCTGTCCTACCGCTATAACGGCAACCACGATCTGGCCGGAATCATGGACAGATATCTCAGGCATCTGGCAGTCCATGCAGCCGCCCGGCTGGCCCTCACGGGGACCCTTGTCCTGGGGATACGTCACTGGACCGGGAGACTGAAGGACAACCGCGGGTGACAAGGGCAGGAGAATTATAGTTTTTCCTTTTATTTTTGTGCAAAATGCGTTAGTATAATAAAGCAGGCAGATGATCAGCATGAGGCTGGCCGGAGTTAAGACCGGACCCTGCCTGCAGTCAGCACTTTTTTTCAAAAACTCAATGGATGTCAGGATGGAGGATTGGTATGGGCAGATTGGGCAAATTGTTCTTCGGATGTACAGTACTTGGTGTGGCGGCCGCGACCGTCTACTATTATCTGGAAGAAAATTCCAAAGCGTCCGTCTGCGATGCGGACGATGATATTTTTGACGACGACTTCGAGGACATCGAGGAGGAAGAGACCGAGGCGGAGCCGGAAGAGACAGTCTCCAAGGTGAAGGAGGCCGCGACAAGGACCTACACGACCATCAAGAACGGATCCTCCGATGCATATACCAGGATCAAAGAGGCGATCGGCCCCAAGGGCGAGACAGTCCTGGAGGTGGTCGGAGAGACGGCCGGCCGTGTCAAGGACGCCTTCGCCGACGGCGCAGTCAAGGTCAAGGACATTCTCCAGGAGCCCGAAGAGGAAGAGGATATCTTCGATGAGGACTATGTGGAGCCCCAGGGTGACGCCCTGGATGAGGCCGAGGCCGAGGCAGTCGATGAGGCGGTAGCGGAAGAGCTCGAAGAAACTGCAGCTCCTGAGGATGCAGCAGAAGCTCCCGCGGAGGAGGCAGAGGCTCCTGCGGAAGCAGCCGCAGAGGAGGCTGAGGCCCCTGCGGAGGAAGCTCCTGCCGAAGCAGCGGAAGCTCCCGAAGAGGCAGCCGACGCGGACGCCCCTGCAGAGAACTCCGAGCCGGTGGAAGAGATCGCCGAGAAGTTCGAGAAGACGCCCGACAAGGTCGAGGAACTCTTCAACGAGGATAAGTGATCCGCGTGATGCGTGATCAGGCGATCCATGATCTGTGTGACTGCCTTGTTTATTCAGGCAGGCTGCGGGACAGGCGACCGGGACACGCGATCTGATCCGGAAAAATTGCATAAAACGGTAAAAAGCAAGAGGCCGGACTCCTTCAGGAGTCCGGCCTCTTTGTATGTCTGATTTTTTTCGGCTGATGATCCGCAACAGATAATCTGGATCGGATCATTGCAGTTGGCCATGATTTATCTGCGGTCATTCATGGGGATGAATTCCTGCAGCTCGCCGACATATTTGGTCGCCGGGCGCATGATGCGGCCGTCGTAGAGCTTGTTCTCGATGTTGTGGGCGACCCAGCCGGCTACGCGGGCCGTCGCGAAGAGGGGAGTGAAGAGCTCCTCCGGGATCCCCAGCATGCGGTAGGCAAAGCCCGAATAGAAGTCGACGTTGGAGGTGATGACCTCGCCCTTTCTCTCCATGATGACCTCTTTGACCGTGTCCTCAAAGAGCTTGAAGAAGGTGAACTTGTACATGCAGCCCTGCTCCTCGGCCAGGCTCCTGCAGAGCTTGCGCAAAAGCTCCGCGCGGGGGTCACTTAGGGTGTAGACCGCGTGGCCGAAGCCGTAGACCAGGCCGCTGTGGTCATAGTAATTGTGGTCCAGGATCTTGTTGACGATCCTGCGGATCTGGTCCTTGTCGGCGGTATAATCCAGGTCGCCGATGACCTGCTGCATCATTCTGGAGACAGAGATATTGGCTCCGCCGTGCTTGGGACCCTTGAGGGAGCCGATGGAGGCGCTCAGGGCGGAGTAGAGGTCGGTGCCGGTGGAGCCGACGACGACGTTGGTGAAGGTGGAGTTGTTACCGCCGCCGTGGTCCGCGTGGATGAGGAGGATGGCGTCGAGCAGGTTGGCCTCGTGGTCGGTGAATTTGCCGTCCGGCCTCAGCATATAGAGGATATT
>DGUF01000234.1:6852-10318 GCA_002394525.1 Lachnospiraceae bacterium UBA4317
AGGAAACTTGGAGATCAGGTTGATGCCCTTGAGCAGGTTCTGGTAGACATCGGTCTCATCCGGGGAATCGTCGTAGTTGTAGAGGGACAGGACTGCGGACTGCAGCTTGTTCATGAGGTTCCGGGCCGGCTTGAGCAGAAGCTCATTGGCCAGAAAGCTCTCGGGCAGGTCGTAGCGCATGGAGAGACAGGTCTTGAAATTCTCGAACTCCTCCCTGTCGGGCAGGTATCCGAAGAGCAGGAGAAAGCAGGTCTCCTCAAAGCCGTAGTTGCCCTGCCGGTTTTTCAAGAGGTCCTTGATGGAATAACCGCGGAAGAGCAGGTCGCCCTCACAGGGCACGACATTGCCCTTTTCGTCCGTCGTGTAGCCCACGACATCGGAGATCCTGGTCAGGCCGATCCGGACGCCGGTCCCGTCGTCGTTGCGCAGGCCTTTTTTTACATTGTATTCGGAAAAAAGCTCGTTGGGGATATCTGTATAGTTGGAAGACCGGCCGAAGTACCTGGCCAGAATACTGTCGTCATTGAATTTTGTCCTTCTGGAAAGAGCCATGAGATCTCCTTTCACTGATTACTGCTGCTGCAGGGGAATGGTCTTTACGATTGTATACATTTATACATTGATTTACTGATTATATCATGACTGAATAAAATGTAAACATTTTTTTGCTTATTCCCGAAAGAATTGCCAATTTGGTTACGGTACACGTCCTTTCGGCCTCTCGGGCCCGGACTTCTTTCTCTTTCACCCCCTGATGAAATATGTTACAATCAAGGTTACGGAAAAGCAAAAACACGATCAAAGCAGGGGGCGGAGCGCATGACCTGTAAAGATTATACCGACCTGGTACCGGCTTTTCTCAAGGACCGGCTGGATGACACCACACTGCGGGACTTCCTGGACCACTATGATGTCTGCGAGACCTGCCGGGAGGAGGTCGAGATCCAGTACCTGATCGATCAGGTATTCCATGAGATGGGCGTGGCCGACGGGATCAACCTGGCCAAGGACCTGCCGGCCTATATTGATAAAGAAAGAAAGCGGCTGGACTACCGGCAGAAGCTGACGACGGCGGCGGTCTCCCTGGAGCTCGCGGCGATCGTCGCGGCCCTGCTGACCGCCATGCTCTACCTGTCCTGACGGGCAGGACCGGTCATAGATTTACATTACAGGCTGTAAGAAAAACGGCCGGGTAAGGAGAAGGACCTGGAATGAACACAGACACCAAAAAGAAACTGATGCTGATCGACGGGCACAGCATCCTGAACAGAGCTTTTTACGGAATGCCCGACCTGACCAATGCCAAAGGGGTCCATACGGGCGCTGTCTACGGCTTTCTGAATATCCTCTTCAGTCAGCTGGACGCGGAAAAGCCGGACTATCTGACGGTCGCCTTTGACGTCCACGCGCCGACCTTCCGCCACGAGGCCTATCCCGAATACAAGGGGACCAGGAGCGCCATGCCCGAGGAGCTGCGCCAGCAGGTCCCTCTGATCAAAAAGATGCTCACGGCCATGGGGGTCGCGATCTGCGAGCAGGCCGGCCTCGAGGCCGACGATATCCTGGGGACCCTGGCCAGAAAGGCTGAGGCCCGGGACATGGACGTCATCCTGATCTCCGGGGACAGGGACCTTCTGCAGATCGCGACTGACCGGATCTGCATCCGGATCCCCCGCACCCGCCAGGGCCAGACCACCATCGACGATTTCCGCGCGCCCCAGGTCCTGGAGAGCTACGGGGTCACCCCTCTTCAGTTTATCGAGGTCAAAGCCCTGATGGGCGATTCCTCCGACAATGTGCCGGGCGTGCCCAAGGTGGGAGAAAAGACCGCGACTCAGTTGATCAGAGACTACGGGTCCGTGGACGGCGTCTATGCCCATCTGGAGGAGATCAAAAAGCCGGCCCTGCACCGGAACCTTGCGGAAAATGAGGACAAGGCCAGGCTGAGCCTCTTCCTGGTCACGATCAAAACCGACTGCGAAGTCGACCTGGATACGGATAAAGCCGCGGCAGGCGGCTACTATACCAGGGAGGCCTTCGACCTGTGCACCGAGCTGGGCTTCAAAAACTTCCTGCCCCGCTTTGACAGGGAGGTCCTGGAGGAAAAGACCGGGGAACTGCCGGTCATCCAGGTCACGGATACCGGATCCGGATCCCTCGCGGAGCTTGAAAAAGACCTCCTGGACGTGATCACTGCGGGAGAGGAACCGGTCATCGGGATCTTCCCCGTCTATGACCGGGCCGGATACGGGCAGAAGGACCCTTCGGTCCTGTGCGGCGCGGCCTTCTCCTGGGCGGTATCCGGGGAGAAAAAGACGGTCCGACAGGTCTATGTCCGCTGCGCCGGCGGGGACGGAAGCGGAGAGCCCGGCGTCAGCCTGCCGGGAGCCGCTGCGGCAGAGAGCCCTGCGGCAGAGAAGGCGGGAACAGCCCCGCTGCCGGATGCTGCGGCAGAGAGCGCGGTGTCTGCCCCGCTGCCGGATGCTGCGGCAGCCCTGCCCGGCCTGTTGAAAAAGCTCCGCCTGGCCGCGGGCCGGCAGGCCCGGGAGGCCGGAGAGGACAGGGGACCGGTCCTGGCTATGTTTGACCACAAGAACCAGATGCCTCTGTGGGGAATCGACGGACGGGAGGAGTTCCGGGACGGCATCCGCATGGAGGGCCTCATGGACCTGCTGGTCTGCTGCTACCTGGTCAACCCCCTGAAAAATGACTATGAGATCGAAGATGCCGCCAATGAGTACCTGGGGATCTCCCTGCAGAACCGCAGGCAGCTCTTCGGCAAAAATTCCTGGGCCGCATCCGTGAAAGAGAATCCGGACCAGGTCATGGCCTATGCCTGCCGGGCCGCGGATGCCCTGCGCAGGACCGCCCCCCTCGTCCGCGAAAAACTGGCGGACCAGGATATGTGGGAGCTCTATACAGGGATCGAGCGGCCCCTGACCTTTATCCTGGCGGATATGGAGCGCCTGGGAGTCAGGATCCTCCCGCAGGCCCTGCGCGACTACAGCGCCCGCCTGTCCGGCCGGATCGACGAGCTGGAGCAGCAGATCTACAGGGAGACCGGCGAGACCTTCAACATCGCCTCCCCCAAACAGCTGGGCGAGGTCCTCTTTGAAAAGATGGGCCTGCCCGGAGGAAAGAAGACCAAGACGGGCTTTTCGACAGCCGCCGGCGTCCTGGAAAAGCTGGCCCCCGACTATCCCGTCGTCAATGATATCCTGGAGTACCGGGGACTCACCAAGCTCCGGTCGACCTATGCGGACGGCCTCATGGCCTACGTGGCTGGGGATGAGAGGATCCACACCACCCTGACCCAGACGATCACGGCTACCGGCCGCATCAGCTCCACAGACCCCAACCTGCAGAATATCCCCATGAAGACAGACCTGGGCAGGCAGATCCGCAAGGCCTTCATCCCGCGGGAGGGATACAGCTTTACCGACGCGGACTACTCCCAGATCGAGCT
>DGUF01000105.1:0-2768 GCA_002394525.1 Lachnospiraceae bacterium UBA4317
CCGTCGGCGACCAGCTTGGCAGAGATCACAAAGTAGAAGGGCGCCAGGATGCGCAGGATCGTGATGCCCGTGCGCATGGCTTCCCCGGACGAATCACTGATAAAGAGCTGCAGGACCAGGGCTCCGCCCAGGACATAGAGCAGCATAAGGGGCAGGGAGAGCATCCAGACCATCCTGAGCCCCGCGCGGAAGCCCTCGCGGATGCGGTCGAGTTTTCCCGCGCCCAGATTCTGGGAGGTGTAGTTGGAGATTCCGTTGGCCAGGGTCGTGAAGGATGTGATGACCAGGTTGTTGAGTTTGATGGCCGCCGAGTAGCCCGCCATGACGGAGGGGCCGAAGCCGTTGATGACGCCCTGGATGATGATGTTTCCTATGGAAATAAAACTCTGCTGCAGGATGCTGGGGATCGCCACTTTTGCAAAATTGCCGCAGATCCGCCAGGAGAAGAGGGGAGACCGCTTGTCCGTCGGAATGGCGCGGAGCCTCCTGGCGACGAATAGGAGGGCCAGCACGCAGCTCGCTCCCTGGCAGATGAAGGTGGCCCAGGCGACGCCCGCGACGCCCATTTTAAAGCCGGCTACGAACCAGATGTCCATGCCGATATTGATCGTGGAGGAGGCGGCGAGAAACCAGAAAGGGGTCTTCGAATCGCCCAGCGCCGAGAAGATACCCGTGGAGAGATTGTAAAAAAAGACGAAGGGGAGGCCCCAGACATAGATATCGAGGTAGAGCTTTGAATCGGCGAAGAGCTCCTGCGGGGTGTGGATCAGCCCCAGCAGGCCGTCACAGAAGAGGATGCCGGTCAGCATCAGGGCCAGGCAGACCACCGCGCTGGAAATGAGGGAGGTGGTCACCGCGGTCTTCATCTTGCGGTACTGCTTCGCCCCGAAATAGCGGGATACGATGACGGAGCAGCCGATGTTGCAGCCGAACGCGAAGGCGATGAAGATCAGTGTGATCTCATAGCTGTTGCCGACGGCAGCCAGCGCGTTTTCGCCGATAAACTTCCCTGCGACCAGGCTGTCCGCGATGTTATAGAGCTGCTGGAAGATGATGCTCCCGAATAAAGGCAGGCAGAACTGCCACAGCACGGTTTCCGGTTTTCCTACGGTAAGATCTTTGTTCATGTTATATTGTCCTCTGTAATGACTGCTGCTGTACGTATTTTGAAGATGTCCGTCGAGCCATAATATGCCTTGTTCAGCCCGACAATTATAGTACTTTTTCAGAGAATGGGTAACAGATGCCCGGAGTCCCATTGTATGTATTTGAGAACATCGCCCTTCGAGGGGGACGTGCGCCCGGAGTGAGAACACCGCCCTTCGAGAGGGCGTGCGCCCGGAATGAGAACACCGCCCTTTTGGGTGGGCGGCGGTCATGGTATGATAAAGACAGGACAAAAAGGGACTGATACGGGAGAAAGATTATGATAGAAGTCAGAGGATCCTATAATACGGCGAAGCTTTTTACGGACACAGCGGATGCCGCCACCATTGCTCAGGTGACAAATCTGATGAACCAGCCGTCCGTCGCCGGTTCAAAGGTCCGCATCATGCCGGACTGCCACGCCGGCGCCGGCTGTGTGATCGGAACGACCATGACTGTCACGGACAAGGTCATTCCCAACCTGGTCGGTGTGGATATCGGCTGCGGGATGCTGGCGACACAGCTGAAGGAGGAGCGGATCAACCTGCCGAAATTTGACAGCATTTCCCAGGCGGAGGTCCCGGCCGGGATGAGGATGAGGACCAGGGCGCACAGCCTGGCGGATGAGATCGATGTGACGGACCTGGCCTGCTATAAGAAGACCAACTGTAAGATGTCCGAGGATGTTTTCCGCCTGAGCCTGGGGACTCTGGGCGGCGGGAACCATTTCTGGGAGCTGGACCGGGACGAGGAAGGGCACATCTGGCTTGTCGTCCACACGGGATCCAGAAGGAGCGGCAAGGACGTGGCCGAGTACTATCAGCGGCAGGCCTATGAGCATCTGAATGTGACCGGCGAGAGGTACAAGGAGATCCTGGCGCAGGAGCGGGAGGCCTTCATAGAAGAGCTCAAGGCTCAGGGACGCGAGAAGGAGATCAACAAACTCCTCCCCGCATGGCAGCAGGCCAGACAGAAGCCTGAGATCACGGTCCCCTATGCGGTGGCCTGGTGCGAGGGACAGCTTTTTGACGATTATATCCACGACATGAAGATCATGCAGGAATACGCGAAGCTGAACCGGAGGATCATCACGGAGATCATCCTGAAAAAATGCAAGCTCCACGCGGTCGACCAGTTCGAGACCGTCCATAATTACATCGATACAGACCACATGATCCTGCGCAAGGGCTCTGTGTCCGCGAGGAAGGGAGAAAGGCTGCTGATTCCGATCAACATGCGGGACGGGGCCCTGATCTGCATCGGCAGGGGCAATGACGACTGGAACCAGTCCGCGCCGCACGGGGCCGGCAGGCTCATGTCCAGGACTGAGGCGAAGTCCAGCATCTCCATGAAGGACTACAGGGAGTCCATGAGCGGGATCTATACGACCAGCGTCAGCAAAGCGACTCTGGACGAGTCCCCCATGGCCTACAAACCGATCGATGAGATCGTGGCCAACATCGGGCCGACGGCGGAGATCATAAGCCACATAAAACCGATCTACAATTTCAAGGCCGGGAACGAGGACTGACTGAAAACAGCTGCCCGCCGGGCAGCTGTTTTCACGCATGAGTCAGGAGTACGCTTCTCCTGACTCGTGTGACAAGGGGTGTGACAAGGGG
>DGUF01000105.1:2860-5741 GCA_002394525.1 Lachnospiraceae bacterium UBA4317
AGTGCCTGTCCCCTTGTCACACTCGCGGCAGTTTTCGAATGATCAGGCCTGCCTGCGTCCGTGGCATTTCTTGTATTTTTTGCCTGAACCGCAGGGGCAGGGGTCATTGGGCATGATCTTTTTGGCGTTTCTCCTGTAGGTCACGCCGCCCTCGGCGAGATAGACCGGCTGTTTTTTGGCTTCGCGCAGGCTCTTGTAGGACCGCTCCAGGTCTTCGATGACCGCGGCCCGGTCGCCCTTCACCAGTTCTTCCTCTTCCAGGCGGTCCAGGATGAGGTCGCGGATCTTTTCAGGACCGAAGGTCCGGAGCTGGTCGAGGAAGGTGACTGTCCGCATATAGGAGTAGGGATACTGCTCCGCGACATAGAGGAACATTTCCGCGTATTCATCGACGCACTTGGACATGTACCACTCGTGGGCCAGCTGTGTCGCGCGGACGGGCTTTTTGTTGGTCTCGTCCTGGCTGCCGGCTTCCGCGGACAGGAAGGACTCCATGAAGGCGTCGACCTTTTTGTCCTCGTGGTAGCGGTAGGACTCTGCCGACCGGTAGGCGCTGTCGATGATGAAGGCTCTGGGGCTGTCCATCAGCCAGCCCTCCAGCTCCACATGTTTTACGAAGTCGACAAACAGGCCGCGGAAGGAAGGGACTGTCAGGAGGCTGCTCCAGTAGGCGATGTTGCCGGCCAGACGGTTCTGCATATCCGGTGTCAGGTCCGCTTTTTCCAGAAAGCTTTTGTAGAGGTCCAGGTCCGCGGGAAGCTCCGGCAGGGAAAGCGCGGCATCCATATAGACCACGTTGCAGAAGCACCCGTCCAGGTTTTCGGGCGAAGCGATGTCGCCGGTCTTTTCCCAATGCGCGATCTCCGCGCGGTAGGCATCCCGGGCTTTCCTCCGGTTCCCGGTGCTCTCATAGCAGTCGGCCAGGGTGGAGTAATAGAAGGGATGATAATCCGCCTCCGGATCCACCTTCTGCAGCTCCTGCAGAGCCTCGGGATACTTGAGGAGAGCATGGAGCGTGATGCCGTACTCAATGCGCTCAAAATTCCGGCCGGGATCCTTTTCCAGAAGCTTTTGGAAGGACTCCTGCGCCTCCTCGTACTTCCTTTGCGCCAGCTGGGTCCTGCCGAGCAGGGGAAGGGCCTCCATGTTTTCGGGATCCTTTTCCAGGATCCCCTTGCAGATCTCTTCCACCTTGTCGTAATTTCCATCGTATTCACTGTAGAGCGCCTGGCGCATGGGCTCGCGGATCTCAGCCGGAAGCTGTCCGGCATACTCGTCCACCTGCTTCAGAAAATCATCGAATTCGGGCCTCACGGTCAGCTGTTTGTCTGTTGTCGGCATATAGTCAATTCCTCCTGGTGAAAAAATTTGTCCGGTTCATGTGATCGCAGAAAATCTTCCGGCAAAATATTTTGTCTGTCTCCTGTATCGCAGAGATCCTTCCGGCAAAAGTTTTTAGTCGGTGCTGTGACCACAGAAATCCATTATACACCAATCGCCGCACAAACTGCATTGTCATTTGCAGGTTTATGAATATTATCTATCGGCCCGCCATCGGTCCGCTATTGATCGCGGCTATCCCCCTGTTCGAAGGGTGTGGACCGTGACGTTTCGATTACTTTATCAGAGCGGCTGCGTATAGAGCTCCCGCTTCCTTGCCCTTACAGTGAAGACGATCTGAATGACCACCAGCACTATTTCCACGAAAGCCAGGATAAAGGGAATGATGGCCAGGTTTTCATTGAGCGCCAGGAACTCCTCGCTGAGGGAGAAATCATACATACCATGGAGGAGCCAGGCGATCACAAAACCGATCCACTGACAGGCCGGCCGACCGCTTTTGACGCTCTTTCCATAAAAATATCCCACGACAAAGCCATAGCCTGCATGGGGCAGGCAGATGCCGCGGATCAGGACGACCGGAATGCTGGCCCCGATCGCATAGATGATACTTTCGATCAGGGAGAAGCCTGTCCCGATGATCGTCATGAGGGCGGTGACATCCAGCCAGGAATAGGGATATTCATGCTTTTTCAACTCCTGCCTGAAAAACAAATACTTGGCGATCTCCTCCATGAGGGCGAGCACAATGAATGTGTAAAGGGCCTCATAGAGGAGGGGAAAGCTGATGTGCAGCCTGGTCAGCCTGAGCAGGATGTAGCTCACCCCGGAAAGCAGGATGACGGGAAATATACAGAGGAATCCCCGCAGCAGGAACCTGTTGCAGAGCTTTTTGTATTCCTCATCCTTTTTGACATAAGACCTGAGCCACAAAAAGAGGGCGGTCAGGGGGATAAAGCTTACCAGACAGGCTAAAATATACAGAATCATGGTTACACCTCCTATCAAATACAAATCGAGGTTTTCATCTGTTTTTTTTATTATACTCCAATCAGTCCATGTGAAAAATAATAATGTCGACAGCAGCGCGAGGGTAATATTGCCCGGAAATACCTTCTACTGGATTAAAAATACATTATTGTACAGTTATAATTTCTGTAACGGATAGGCAGACCAGGTTTAACACCAAGTGAATAAAATCCGTGGACATCTTGTTCAGGCAAAAGTACCTGCCAGGGCGCAGAAAAAGGAGACATCGGTTTCCGGCAGTTTCTGTGTCCTGTCTGCCGCATTTATGCGGGCTGACTTAAAAACAAGGGAGGTGGGGTTATGGAACTGAGTAAGAGCGCGCGGGAAATCGTCGTGCAGGCGCAGATGCTTATGCTGAGTACCGGGGGATCCGGTCTCTGTGTGGAGCATCTTTTTGCCTGAGCGGTCATAACGCTTTGCGCGCGGAACCGGGCGCAGAACCGGGAAATCGCGAAGATAGCTATCGCGCCAGTGATTTGATACAATAGCAGGGACATCGATTTGATACAAT
>DGUF01000133.1 GCA_002394525.1 Lachnospiraceae bacterium UBA4317
GGAATCATAGACGGTGTCATCGGTCTTGAAGACGCCGGAGCGGACCTTGATCAGGCTGTAACGGCCGATGAAGGGATCCACGATAGTCTTGAAGATATAGCCGGACTTGGGCTTGCTGAAGTCGAAGTTGGCCTCGAAGATCTCGTTGGTCTTGAGGTTGATGCCGTTCATCTTGCGCATGTCGGGGCTGGGCATGTACTTCACGATGTCGTCGAGGACGGTGTAGACGCCGTGGCAGACATTGCTGGCGCCGCACTCCACGGGAACGACCGTGCCGTCCTGGATGTTGGTCCTGACAGCGGACCTGATCTCGGCGTCGGAGAAGGTCTCACCGCTGAAGTAGCGCTCCATGAACTCCTCGCTGACCTCTGCGACGGTCTCCATCAGAGTGTCACGATAGGTCTCCAGGCTGTCCTTCTGGTCATCGGGAACGGGGCACTCGACGGCCTCTTTGCCCTTCCACTTGTAGGCTTTCTCGGCGATGACATTGACATAGCCGACATGGCTGCCGTTCTCGCGGATCGCGAAATTGAAGGGAGCGATCTTCTTGCCGTACATGCTGGACAGGTTCTCGACTGTGTTGCTGTAGGAGACATCGTCCACATCCATGTCAGAGACATAGAACATTCTGGGAAGATTATATTTCTCGCAGAGATCCCATGCGCGCTCAGTGCCGACTTCCACGCCGGCCTTGCCGGATACGACAATGATAGCCGCGTCCGCAACGCTGATCGCCTCTTCCACTTCGCCGATGAAATCGAAATATCCGGGCGTATCGAGGATATTGATCTTGCAGTCATGCCACTCGATCGGGATCAGTGACGTCTTGATCGAAAAGCCTCTCTTCTGCTCCTCCTTTGTGAAATCGGAGACGGTGTTGCCGTCCTCGACCTTGCCCATTCTTGATGTGACGCCTGACAGATAGCACATCGCTTCAGCCAGGGTCGTCTTGCCTGCTCCGCCATGACCGAGCAGAACGACATTTCTGATTTTATCAGTTGTGTAAACTTTCATTACAGACCTCCACTACAGTTTAAATACTTTCGTAATTTTGCCAAAAACAAGAGTTCAATTGGCAAAATCCTTGTCTATTTTACTAAATCCCCCACCTGTTTACAAGGGCTTTGAGGAAGTTTTGGCGCGATTCCGTCTGAATGTTATTGTTCACGCCCTGGCGAGGCTGTCTGTGCAGCCCCGGGTCCTGACCCGTCACATGGAGATCAGGCCGAGTACATTGGCGATGGAGCTGACCAGGATGATGATGACGAAAACAGGGCAGACGTACTGGATCATAAACTCAAAGATCCAGCGCCTGTGGAAGCCGTGGCCGTCCTGCAGGACCTCTTCCACCGCCAGGGCGACCGTCATCCTCTTCCTGATGAAAATGCAGGTGCAGAAGGCGGCGATCGGCATCATGATGGAGTTGGTCAGGAAATCAAAGAAATCCAGGAACTGCATGCCGATGACCGTGACGCCGGCAAGGGGCCCGTAGCCCAGGCAGGACAGGGTGCCCAGCAGGACCATGATGCCGCCGATAAGCCCCGTGCAGACCACCCGGTTCCAGCCGAATTCGTCCTCGAAGGTGGAGACCGCGCTCTCGGTCAGGGCGATCGCGCTGGTCAGGGCCGCGAAGAGGACCAGGGCAAAGAACATGATGCCGATGATCCGTCCAAAGCCCATGCTGTTGAAGATCTTGGGCATGGTGATGAACATGAGGGAGGGGCCCGCGCCCAGGGCAGCCGGGTCTCCGCCGGAGAAGGAAAAGACCGCGGGGATGATCATGAGTCCGGCTAGCATGGCAATGCCCGTGTCAAAGATCTCGACCTGGACCGTCGCCAGCTCGATGCTGGTGTCCTTCTTCATATAGGAGCCGAAGGTGATCAGGATGCCCATGGCGATCGACAGGGAATAGAACATCTGCCCCATGGCCGTGATCACGGTCATCCAGGAGAAATTCTTTACATTGGGGATCATGAAATAGGCGACGCCTGCCAGCGCGCCGGGCCTGGTCATGGAATAGATGCTGATCACGATCGCCAGCACGATCAGGATGGGCATCATGACACTGGATACACGCTCGATCCCGTTCTCGACCCCCATGATGATGACGGCCAGGATCATGGCGACAAAGACGATGAACCAGAACTCGGCCGCATAGCCGTTGGAAATAAAGTCCCCGAAGAAGCTGTCCTCGGCGAGGCCTGCGACGTTTCCGCGCAGATATTCAAACAGATACTTGCAGACCCAGCCCCCGATCACGGAGTAATAGGGGCAGATCAGTATGGGGATGATCGCGTTGATCCATCCTCCAAACCTGGTCCCCGGACTGTCCCCGTAGGCCCGGAAAGCGCTGACCGGACTCTTGCCTGTCGCCCGGCCGATCGCGGTCTCCGCGATGATCATCGCATATCCGAAGGTCAGCGCCAGGATGATATAGACAAGCAGGAAAATGCCCCCGCCGTATTTTGCGGCCAGATAGGGAAAACGCCAGATATTTCCAAGTCCTACGGAAGCGCCGGCAGCTGAGAGCACATAGCCCAGTTTTCCGGAAAAGCCCTTCCTTTCTTCAGTCTCCATAATAAGAATCCTCCCCTTCTTTGTTTCTTTGGCGCCGCGCAGTCAGGCCGGAACGGTCCGGGCACGATTTTGCCGGAAAACTGTTCCGAAAAAAGCACAGCATATTGACCCTATCACATCCTGCGCAAAAAGTCATGTATTTTTTGACTTTTGTCTGATTGATCGGGCGGAACTATCTGATAATGCAAAGGGAGACCGGCCTTTGTCTGCAAAAGCCGGTCTCCCGTTCCCGATTATTGATTTTTTAAAAAATAATGAACCGCCAGGGCGTATCCGATCAGGCCAGGAAGGGATTGGAGGGTCTGAAGAGATACTTCTCGGAGAGGTCGCCAAGACGCGCCGCGCCGCACATCTTCATGGTGTCGACGAGCTCTGCGCCCAGCTTCTGGGTGTAGACGGCAACGCCCTCTTCACCGCCTCCGTAGACGGCCGTCACATAGGGACGGGCGATGAGGACCGCATCGGCGCCAAGACAGAGGGCCTTGAAGATGTCCACGCCGGTGCGGATGCCGCCGTCGACAAAGATCTTCATGCTGCCGCCGACCGCCTGGGCGATCTCATAGAGGACCTCGGCAGACGCGGGACACTGGTCCAGGACACGGCCGCCGTGGTTGGAGACCACGATGCCGGAGGCACCTGCAGCCTGGGCCTTTTTGGCGGCTTCAACAGTCATGATCCCCTTGATGATAAAGGGCTTGCCCGCCATGCGGACCACATCGGTCAACTCCTCCACGGTCTTGCTGCCCGCGGGCGGCTGGAGGTTCTGCAGGAAGGGAAGGCCGGCCGCGTCGATATCCATGGCCACGGCAAAGCATCCGGAATCCTGAACCAGGGCAAATTTTTCCTTCAGGGTGTTGACATCCCAGGGCTTGACGGTCGGGATCCCGATCCCGTTCTTGTCCCTGATCGAGGAGCAGGCCGCTTTCATGACAGCGGGGTTGGTCCCGTCTCCGGTAAAGGCCGCGATCCCGGCATCCGCGCAGGCGGAGACAAGGATGTTGTTGTAGCCGACGTCATCGAGCTTGTCCCCGTAGTGAAGCTTGACAGCGCCGACGGGACCTGCAAAGAAGGGATATTTCATGGTATGTCCGAAGAAATCAAAGGAAGTATCCGGCTGAACGTTTTCAGCGATGGTATCCATGTTGATGCGGATCCTTGTCCAGGCGTCGTAATTGCGGATCGCCGTGTCGCCGACTCCCTTGGCTCCGGGACCCGGAACCTGGTTGCTGCAGGCCTTTCCGTTGCAGACCGGACATGCCTTGCAATAGGGTCCGATACAGGTGCGCGCGTTTGTCAGAATGTCCTGATAGTTCATTGTCTCCTCCTTTTGATCAGATTACTACGCCATTTCCGTCTGCCCGGCAACTATATGCCAAGTATGATCATTACATGCAATGATTGATTTCATGTACAATGATGTTGAGGTCAAAAGGTGGTTAAGTGAACACCGTCTCGTCAAGCTGCACAAACGCCTTGGGCACGCTCTCGCTCTACCCTCGCTGGC
>DGUF01000214.1:0-1458 GCA_002394525.1 Lachnospiraceae bacterium UBA4317
AACTGGTTGCCCAGGCCCTCTCCCCTGGAGGCGCCCTTGACAAGGCCCGCGATATCCACAAACTCGATCACTGCGGGTGTGACCTTTTTGGAGTGATACATTTCTCCCAGAAGCCTGATCCTCTCATCCGGCACGGCGACCACGCCCACATTGGGGTCGATCGTGCAGAAGGGATAATTGGCTGCTTCCGCCCCGGCCTTGGTCAATGCGTTGAAAAGTGTGCTCTTGCCTACATTCGGAAGTCCGACGATACCCAGTTTCATTTTATTCCTCTTTTCTATTTCTTTGTTTAAAAAGTCCACGATCCGTGGCAGGTCCTTCCCATGATACAACATGTATTCACAGTCGGGCAAGCTTTTATAACCGTTCACGCCCTATCGAGGGCGTGTTACTGTAACTTATAACCCACACAAAGACAGAGCCCGCTCACCGAGCAGACTCTGCCTCTGTGCGTTATTTCTCTGTGAAAGGCTTTTTCCCTGAAGGCCCTGTCTCCCGCTGTCCGGGCGGGCTCTCAGCTCCGGCCTGCCTTACTGTTCGATGTCAAGAATATCGACAAATCCGGTGACGTCAAAGATCTCCATGATGTCGGCATTGACATTGCAGATCTTCATGCTCCCCTGTTTGTTCATGATCTTCTGGGCGGAGAGGAGGACGCGGAGACCGGCTGAGGAAATGTAGGCCAGGTCCTTGAAATCAAAGGTGAGGTCCTTGATCCCGTCCATGGAAGCGCGGAGCTGCTCCTCCAGCTGAGGGGAAGTGGTCGTGTCGAGGCGTCCCTCGAGAGTGACAACGAGCTTGTCTCCATCCAGATTTTTATTAATATTCAGCATGTTCTTCTTATTCCTCCTTCAGACCATTTTATATTTATTCTGACGTAAACTCAATCGGGTCGGGATGTTCATGATAATCTTGTATCTGTGTTACAGTTCAGGCCCACCTGAAAATTCGAGGCGTTTTTCGCGGTTCTTTCGCGAAAAACCCGAGTTAAGCGGCGCGAACACACTTGTGAAGCAAGTGTGTTGTGCACGCATAGCGTATTGGAATCACCGCGCGCAACGTTACATGTTCACGCCCTTCGAGCGGGCGTGAACCGTAACGTTTCTGTTCAGCACCCCGCAGAAATGGGTATCGTGCAGGAGCAAAACACCTGTAATGCACGATCATAGATGCGTAAGCATCTATGACTGCGGAGACGCTGAATAGTTACAAATAATATACATGAATTTAAATATAATTTCAATCATCCAGCCTCTGTCTCTCGACAAGCTGCGCAAAAAGTCCGTTCTTTGCGATCAGCTCCTCGTAGGTGCCGTCCTCGACGATCTTTCCGCCCTCCAGATAGAGGATGCGGTCGCAGTTTTTGATCGTGCTCAGGCGGTGGGCGATGACGATGCGGGTGCAGCGGAGCCCGTCCAGGGCCTCCGACACCTGGCGCTGGGTCTTGTTGTCCAGGGC
>DGUF01000214.1:1514-21940 GCA_002394525.1 Lachnospiraceae bacterium UBA4317
CTGGTCGCCTCGTCAAAGATCAGGATCCTGGGCTTTGGAGCGACGGCCCGGGCGATCATCAGCCTCTGCTTCTGTCCGCCGGAAATGCCTCCCTGGCCCTCGCTGATCAGGGTCTGCATGCCCATGGGCATGGCCCGGATATCGTCGGCGATCCCGGCCATCTCGGCCGCCTCCCAGGCCTGGTCCATGGTCAGCTGGGGGGCTGAGATCACGATATTGGAATAGATGTCCCCCTGGAAGAGGCCGCCGTCCTGGGTCACCGCACCGATCTTTCTGCGCAGGGAGTGGAGGTCGATCCTGCTCATGTCCTTGCCGTCATAGTAGATCGCACCCTTTTCCGGCTTCTCAAATCCCAGCAGCAGGCGGACCAGGGTGCTCTTGCCGCAGCCGGTCCTGCCGACAAGGGCGACATATTCGCCGGCCCGGATCTTGAGGTCCATGTCGTCCACGACATAGGGCATGCTGTCATTGTAGCGGAAACAGACATTGCTGAGCTCGATCGATCCCGACACGCTGGTCAGGATCTCCTTGCCCTCCGCCATCTCCGGCTCCGCCTTGAGGAAGGGCTCGGCCATCTCCAGGACCGGCTTGATCTGGGCGATCTCCAGGACGATGCCGGCCAGGGAGGAAAAGGCTCCCATCAGCATGCCGTAGGCCGCGTTGAAGGCCAGGTATTCGGAGGGCGTCACCCGGGTCTGCACCGCGATGTAGTAGATCACGATGGTCCCGGCCAGGGACACGGCCGTCTGGATCGTGGAATTGATCCGGATAAACATGGGGGGATTGTAGGTCATGGCCGCGCCCTTTGAGTAGGCCTCGGCCCATTTCGCGAAGGCCCTCTTCTCGGCGCCCGCCAGCTTGATCTTCTGGACACCGGTGATCAGGGCATAGGTCAAACCGCTCTCCTTGACGTTGTACTCCATGGTCTCCCTTCTGCGCCTCATTTCCATGAGGGTCGTGAGCAGGGTGATGACCACGGTGACGACGACGATCGTGATGGCGGGGACTGTCAGGGCCGGCGCGTACTGAAAGATCCTCGTGATATAGAGGAGGGAGGTCAGGGAGCTCAGGCCGGTCGACAGGACCGTTCCCATCAGCAGGGAGCAAAGCTGGTTGACCGACTGGCTTCTGCTGGAGAGCTCACCGGAGCTGTACTTTTTAAAGAAGGGGGCCGGCAGGCTCAGCAGCCGCATCATCATGGCCGAGTCCACCGGAATGGAGGTCTTGGTCTGGAGCCTGGTCTGGGCCAGGTTGTTGGCTGTATCCAGAAGCCTCCCCGACACCGCTATGCAGACCATAAAGACGGCCGTCCCCCACAGGAGAGAGACATTGCCGCTCTCCATGACGAAGCTCGTCAGGATCTTGGTGACGCCCGGCATCATCATGCCGACCGAGGTGGCCAGCAGGGACAGGCCCAGGATCATGGCGAAGTCCCCGAACCCCAGGCAGCCCTTGAGATAGAGCAGAAGGTCCGGGATCCCGATGGCCCTGAGGGGGAGGGGCTTGTAGAAGCAGATCGCCTCTTTGGCGAACTGGCCCGCGTTGCCGCTGTTGACGGAGACCCTGCCGCCGGCTCCGTCGCTGTGCCAGTAACCCATGAACTCCCCGGGCAAAAGAGCCACGGGCAGTCCGTCCTCCCTGCGGAAGGCGATCACAGGCCCGAAGCCGTCCTTGTACCACTTATCCTTCAATTCGATCCGCCTGTACATGAGGCCGTGGGGCCTCAGGGCGTATTCCAGCTGGTCCTCCGGCTCCTTGACGGAATCCGGTATTTCCGCCGGCTTGAAGTGGTAATATTTCAATATTTCATCGATCGCATGCTTCGTGACGATCCGTTCATCCGCCAGCGAGCCGGCATCTTTGCTGCCGACGACCACAGAGGCCATCCTGATGATCGATTCCTCGAACACATCCTGGTCGTGCTGCTTTCTCTGCCTGATCTGTTCATCAAACCAACCCAATCCGGTACCTCCTTTCCCTTTTTTCAGTCATTTGAGATCAGCTCGGCGTAGTGTCCTCCGCTGGCATACAGTTCTTCATGTGTTCCGCGCTCCACGACCTTGCCGTGGTCCAGGACGATGATCTCGTCGCAGTCCCGGATGGTCGACAGGCGGTGGGCGATGACGATGCAGGTGATCCCGCGTTCCTTGACAGCCTTGACCAGCTCGTATTCCGTCTTGGCATCCAGGGCGCTCGTCGCCTCGTCCATGATGATGATGGAGGGGTCCTGGGCCAGGACGCGGGCGATCTCCAGCCGCTGTCTCTGACCGCCGGACAGGTCTTTGCCGCCCTCGATCAGCCTGCCCTGGTAGCCGTCCTTCCGCTTCATGATATCGTCGTGGATCTGGGCATCTCTGGCCGCCATGATGATCTCAAAGTCCTCGATGGAGTCGTCCCACATCCGGATATTGTTGGCGATGGTATCCTCAAAGAGGATGATATCCTGGTCGACGACCGCCAGGGAGCCCGTGAAGACGCTGCGGTCGATCTCGTCGATTCTTTTCCCGTCAAAGAGGATCTCGCCGCTCCAGGGCAGATAGAGGCCCGAGATCAGCTTGGCCAGGGTGCTCTTGCCGCAGCCCGAGGTGCCGACGAAGGCGACCCGGGTGCCGGGCTCCATGGTCATGGAGAAATTCTCGATCAGGGGACTCCCCAGCCGGGAATAGCCGAAGGTCACGTTTTTGAGCTCGACCTTTCCGGTCAGCTTATGGTAATCCTTACCATCCGTGAGAGGCTCGTCCCTGACATGCACATCGTCCGGATACTGCATGACATCCTCGACCCGCTCCATCTCCGTCCGCATCTCCTGGAGGGTCTGGCCCGCGGAGACCAGGGTCATGGCAGGCTCCATAAACCTGGACAGAAAGCCCTGGAAGAGCAGGATGGAGCCCAGGGAGAATTTCCCCTGCATGGTGAGCTGGACACCGATGACCAGGACGGCATAGTCCGCGATCGTGGAAAAGAAGGCGGGAATGACACCCAGAAAGGCCTCGACCCGGGCGGCCTTGACCTCCTGGGAATTGACCGACGCCTGGTAGCCGGCCCATTTTTCAAAAAATCCGTTCTCGGCGCCGCTGGCCTTGATGGTCTCCGCCATCTGGATACCGGAGACAGTCGCGGCGGCCAGCTTGCCCGCATCCCTCATCTGGACGCGGGTCACGTTGATCCTCTGGTTGGAGATGATCCGGCCGACAAAGGCATTGATCACCAGGGTGGAGATACCGACCAGGGTCAGCAGGGGGCTGAAGCGCAGCATAAAGACCAGGTAGACCACCATCATGATGGAATTGAGCACCAGCGGGGTCAGGGTATCCACGATCGTGCCCGCTATATCGGCGTTGGTCTCCTGCCTCATCTGGATATCGCCGGCCATTCTCTGGGAAAAGAATTCCATGGGGAGCTTGAGCACCTTCCACATATAGGTGGAATTGCCGATCACCGCCATCTTGCCGTTGATCTTGAGGGCATAGATATACTGGGCCGCCCCGACGACCAGCTGCAGGATCCCGACTCCTGCCAGGAGAATGATAAAGGGCATGAGAAGCTCCCTGTTCTCCCCCGTCAGAAGGCGGTCCATATAGAAGCGGGTAAAGCCCGGGTTGATGATCCCGAACAGATAGGAGATCAGGGTGGTCATGATGACAAAGGTCACCGCCGGCCCCGCGCCCCTCAGCCTGTTCATGGCAAATTCCAGGGTGCTCTTGCGCTTGCCGCCCGGCTGGAATGTTTCGGAGGGCTCCATGAGCAGAGCGATCCCCGTGAAGGACTCGTCAAATTCCTCCATGGTGACCCTGATATTTCCGCGCGCGGGGTCATTGAGATAGACATAGTTTCCCTGAAATCCGCAGCAGACGACAAAATGGTTGAAATTCCAGTGCACGATGCAGGGAAAGATCCCGTTCTCCCGCAGGCTCTCGGGCTCAAAGCGGTAGCCGTTGGCATCCAGCCCGTAGTTTCTGGCGGCATAGAGGATATTTTTTGCATTGGAACCGTCCCTGGACACGCCGCAGTCAAGGCGGACCTGCTCCAGGGGGATCCACTTCTGATAATAGGCCAGGATCATGGCCAGGCAGGCGGCGCCGCACTCAAGGGCCTCCAGCTGCATGACGACCGGGACCTTCGCTCTGCCTTTCCGGACCGGCTGTACAATCGTATTGCTCAAAATGAAAAGCCTCCCCTGTCAGTTGAATAAGAGCTGTATGATCTTTGTCTGTCTATATCCCACCTTGACATCGTAGGTTCCGTCCGGGACATCGGCGCTGGCCGCGGCGATCGTCCGCCCGGCCGCGTCCCTGCCGACCGATTTGACTGTCGTCTGTTCATTCCCGACTGTCACGGTCATGCCGGTCTCGATATTAGCCGCGGTCCTCTCATCCTCAAAGGAAATCGTGAGGACGCCCCCCTCAGCCTTGGCCGTCCCGTTCGCGTAGCTCTGGATCACGGCAAAATTGCTCCAGATCAGGAGTCCCGCCAGGAGCAGGATCACAGCGCCCAGGATCAGCCAGGTGGAGGGATTTGTGACACGCAGGTAGTCGTTGAGCTCCTCCGGAGAAGACAGCCGGTCCATATTTTTTTTCCTGAAGATCGAGTTGTTTTCCATATCTCTGCCTCCCCCCGCTTAAAAATCCTTGCGGATCGTCAGAATATTCTGTCCGTACTTGTAGGTGTATTCCATGACATCCACGCTCTTTTTGACCATGAAGATCCCCAGACCGCCGATCTGCCTCTCTTCCGCGGAGAGGGTGATATCGGGATCCAGCTTTTCCAGCGGATTGTAGGGCATGCCGCGGTCGGAGAAGGTCACCTTGATGGACCGGGGCTCCTCCTGGATCTCCGTCCGGATGGTCACGTCTCCGCTGCCGGGAGCATAGGCGTAGCTGGCAATGTTTACAAAAATCTCCTCGACTGCCACATCGATCTGCATCTGATGCTTCATAGAGCAGCCGCGCTCCTCCAGCTGACCGTCAATGAAGTCCAGTACCTGCTGCAGATTCTCTGTTTTCGCTTCCAATACCAGCTCCTTCATAACAATCTCCTTGTTATTCTGAGGTCCATAATATTTCATACACAGCATCGTGATATCATCGAACTGAACAGCGTCCTTCACAAAGGCCTGGATCCCATTCATGACATTCCTCAGGACCTTTTCAGGCGCTGCGTCCGGCTCCCTGTTGAGGGCCTGCAGCATGCGGTCCGTGCCGAAGAGCTCCTCCTCGCTGCTGGTCGCCTCGGCGACTCCGTCCGTGTAGACAAAGAGGCTGTCGCCGGGGTGGAGCTCGAAGGTATGCTCGCGGAAGCGGATGCCGGAGATGGCGCCGACCGCGGGGGAATGGCGGTAGGTGATCAGCTCATAGCCTCCGCCGGCCCGCCGGATCACAGGGTGCTCGTGGCCCGCGTTGGCCGCGATCCCCTTGCCTGTGGAGATCTCCAGTATGCCCAGCCAGACCGTGACAAACATCTCGACCTCGTTTCCCTCGGTCAGCTGGTTGTTGACCCTGGAGAGGGCCATGGCCGGACTGTCCCCGCTCAGGACCCTGTTCTTGATCAGGATCTTGGCGATCATCATGAAGAGGGCCGCCGGAACGCCCTTGCCGGAGACATCCGCCATGACCATGGCGATGTGGTCGTCGTCGACCAGGAAGAAGTCATAGAAGTCTCCGCCGACCTCCTTGGCCGGCTTCATGGTGGCATAGATATCAAATTCCCTGCGCTCAGGGAAGGCCGGAAAGATGCTGGGAAGCTGGCTGGCCTGGATGGCCGTCGCCATGCTCAGCTCCGCTCCGATCCTCTCCTTTTCCGCCGTGATCTTTTTCACCTCGTCCACATACTGGACCGTGCGGGCGGACAGGGAGGCAAAGGCCTCCGCCAGGACCTCGATCTCATCGTCCGTCCTGTAGACATCCTCCATGAAGAACTGGGGCGTTTTCCCGGTCAGCCCCGCGATCCGCCTGGTCATGATCCCCAGAGGCCTGACGATCCTTTTGGCCATAATCAGGACACTGACCGTCCCGGTCACAAAGATCAGGAGCAGCAGCAGGAGGATGGTCCAGGTCGACCTGGAGAGGGCAGCCCTGTAATCGTCAGACGCATCCGCTAAAATGGTGTCGTACTGCTTTTCCATTTCCCGCATGGACTGCTGCGTATATTCCTTGTCCACTACGGAGATGACGGCCCAGCCGACCGTATCCAAGCTGGCTCCCGCCGCATATTTTTCCTCTTCGCCCAGGCGGATGACTCTGACATCCGCGGTGCCTCCGAGGGCCTCTTTCACAAACTGTCCCAGCTCCTCATACTCCGACTCTCTGAGATCTTCCGCCGCATCCGCGGTCCGGACCTGGAAGATCCCGTCCTTTTCCGGAGAAAAGATCACATGGCCCTGCTGATTGACGACTGCGACAAAGCTTCCCTCCGACCCCGAGCTGTCGACAGATTCAGCCAGGTCGTCCAGAAAGAGGTCCGCACCGGCGATGGCAGCAATCCTTCCATCGACATATACAGGGGCCGCGCAGACGATGCCGGTCCTGCCCGTGAAGGTGTCGCTCTGGACATCCGAAAAGAAGGTCTTTCCCTCCTTCATCGTATCGGTATACCAGCCCCGCTGCCGCATGGGGATGGGGATTAGGTCCCCGTTTTCATCAAACTTCTCCTCGGGCCGGTCATCGACATAGACCATGGTCCCGCGTTCGGTGGCGATAAAAAAGGAATTGACATTGGCATCGGCATAGAGGGCCTCCAGAGTGCCCGACAGGTTGCCCAGAAGGCCGATCTCGGCCGCTGTCTCCTCCTCCCCGATGTCGACCCCCTCCTCGGTCAGAAGCTGGGTGCAGATCTGTCCCTTCCGGGAGGGATCCGGAAAGTCCACCTTCCTGGCACTGTAGCTGCCGGCATCGGCATAGAGCTCCGCCGTGTAGCCCGCCAGGAACTCCACCCTGCTCTTGAGATCATGAAAGATATTGTCCGCCACCGCGGCCTTCATGTTCACATCGTTGCCCAGAGTCCCCTCAATGACCTGCTGCATGGTCCTGCCGGAGATCTGTTCGATCGATTCCTTCTGCCGCAGGCTGGTCTCCTCCGTGACCCTGGTCAGGTTGCGGGACTGTACCCCGATCACGGCCGTAAAGGCCCCTGTCACCAGGATCAACGTGAACAGAAACACGTTGAATATCTTGTTTTCGATCCCGCCCAGGACCAGATTCATCACTTTTTTCATATAGTATTTTCTCTGAAGACGAGCGTGCCGTCCTCCTTCATCTCATCCACGATCGCCAGGCTGTAGAGGTCATAGCCGGCTTCGCGCAGGTTCTTTCCTCCGCACTGGAAGCCCTTTTCGATGGCGATCCCGATGCCGGCCACCTGAGCGCCGGCCTGCCTGCAGATATCCAGAAGCCCCTGCACGGCTTTTCCGTTGGCCAGGAAGTCGTCAACGATCAGGACGGTGTCGTCCTCGTGCAGGTACTGCTTGGAAAGAGTCACAAGATTATCGACATTATAGGTAAAGGAATGGACGATCGAGGTGTAGAGGTCCCCGTCCAGGTTCCTGCTCCTGGACTTTTTGGCAAAGACCACGGGGACGCCGAACTTGCGCGCCGCGGGAAAAGCGACCGCGATCCCCGAGGATTCCACGGTCAGGACCCTTGTGATGTGCTTATCCCTGAAATGATCATAAAAAGCTTCCCCGATCTGCTCCAGAAGCCCTATATCCAGCTGATGGTTGAGGAAGCTGTCCACCTTCAGTATTTCGCCCTCTCTGACCTGCCCGTCCTTTACGATCCTCTCTTCCAGAAAATTCATGCGTATTCCTCCCTGCTGTATAAAAATCCTGCTGTCATGCCGTAAATATTCCGAGGGGTAAAAGGTCTTATTTATCGAGCTGATAGAAGCCGATCTTTTTATAGACCTTGCGGAGGGTCTTGTTGGCGATCCAGGAAGCCTTCTCCGCGCCCTCTCTGTAGATGGAATTGAGGTAGGCCTTGTCGGCGATCAGGCGCTTTGCCTCCTCGCGGATGGGATTGAGGGTATCGACGACCGCCTCTCCCACTGCCGGCTTGAAGACCCCGTAACCCTGGCCCTCGAATTCCCGCTCGATCTCCGCGAAGGTCTTTCCGGTGATCGTCGAGTAGATGTTCATGAGGTTGGCGACGCCGGGCTTGTTCTCGCGGTCATAGCGGACGCAGTTCTCGGTGTCGGAATCCGTGACGGCCCTCTTGAACTTCTTCATGATCACATTGGGCTCGTCCATAAGGAAGACACAGCCCTGGGGATTGGACTTGGACATCTTCTGGTCGGGCGTCATCAAACCGTAGATCCTGGCCCCGACCTTGCTGATGAAGGGCTCCGGCACGCGGAACACCTCGCCGTAAATATTGTTGAAGCGGTTGGCGATGTTCCTGCAGAGCTCGACATGCTGCTTCTGGTCCTCTCCGACCGGCACATAGTGGGGCTGGTAGAGCAGGATGTCCGCCGCCATCAGCGAGGGATAGGTGAAAAGCCCCGCATTGATATTGTCCTTGTGCTTTTCGGACTTGTCCTTGAACTGGGTCATGCGGGTCAGCTCGCCGAACATGGTGTAGCAGTCGAGGACCCAGCCGAGCTGGGCGTGGGCCGGCACATGGGACTGCAGAAAAAGAGTATTCTTTTCCGGGTCCAGGCCGCAGGCGATGTAGATGGCCAGCATTTCCAGAGAACGGCGGCGGAGCTCCTTGGGATCCTGCCTGACCGTGATCGTATGCATATCGGCCATAAAATAGTAACAGTCGTAGTCATTGACCCGGTCTGCCCAGTTCTTGATCGCTCCCAGGTAATTTCCCAGATGCAGGTCTCCGCTCGGCTGGATCCCTGAAAGCATGATTTTCTTTTCGTCATTCATAATGAAAGATACTCCTCCTGTCCTCATTGTTCATTCACTGCCGGATTGTCCCATCTTAACACGCGTAAAAAAATTGTGCAACACGGGTCAGATCAGGAAGCTGTCCTTCACCGCGTTATTGAGGGTCCACATGCGGTTGAAGGTATCGCCCTGGATCCTGAAGAAATGTTCGTCCGCATCCGGGAAGATCCGGGAGGTAAAGACGGCGTCGCCGTCGTTGACGAAGATCTCGACCGAGCTGCTGTCGACAAAGATGCGCAGGTGCTGGAGGCCGTTCTCCAGGGGCCTGGTCCGGCTCTCGCCCTCGGATTCATTGAAGCGGATGTGCATGCCGCTCCTGTCGACCGTGATCTCCTTTTTATCCTCATTATAGATAATGGAGAGGCCGCCCTTTCCTTCCCTGTCCGTGAACAGGTCCAGGCGCACGTCCCCCCTCCTGCAGTCCAGCTCGACCTCGGCCGCGGCGGGGAGGGCGAAGCAGCCGGCCTCATTGGCGGCCGCGGGATCCCTCAGGTTGATCTTTTCGTCGCGGAGCTTTTTGAGTTCCGGCAGGGGCTGCTGGATCAGTCGGCGGCCCCGGACCGTCAGCTCGCGGGGAAGGGTCAGGCAGCCGGCCCAGTCCTCTTCGTCCGTCGGATAGGCGACATCCGGCACCCCCATCCAGGCGATCAGGACCGCCTTGTCGGCGTCCTGCAGGTTGTTGGCGCAGGCGGCCGCATAGGAGTCAAAGCCGAAGTCCAGGACATGGAAGGCGCCGTCGGGCGTGAAGGTCAGGCTCTCCCAGTCCATGTGGCCCAGGATATAGCCGTTGTGGTTCTGGCTCTGCCCCCTGCCGGGCAGGGTCAGGTGCTGGGGGCACAGGAGGAGGACATCGGTCCCGCCCAGGTGCTCGATCGAGGGGCATTCCCACATGTCGCCGAAATTCTCAAAGCCCGGGACCTTCAGCTCTCCCTCGAAGGTCCAGCCGTGCTGCAGGTCCTCGGAGGCATAGACCAGGACGCAGCCCCGCTTGTCCAGGGTCTGGGCGCCGATGATCATATAGTACTTGTCCTGGTCGGGCAGGCGGATGATCTTGGGGTCCCTCTGGTGCTCGGTGTAGGCCGGGTTGGCGCCGAACAGAGGGAGGGGATATTTTTCCGGCCAGCCGTCATTGCCCAGCCTGGCCAGGCAGGTATAGGCGTGCCTGGTCCAGTCCGCGTCCCTGTGGTTCCCTGTATAATAGAGGTAGATCTTGTCCCCGATGGGCATGGCGGAGCCGGAGTAGACGCCCTTGTTGTCATAGCCGTCCTCCTGGTCCGGCAGCAGGCAGACCCCCAGGTTCTTCCAGGTCACCAGGTCCTTGGAGACGATGTGGTACCAGTGCTTGAGACCGTGGACAGCTCCCCAGGGGCACCACTGGTAGAAAAGATGCCAGCGGTTGTCATGCCAGACGAAACCGTTGGGGTCATTCATCAGTCCCGTCACGGCCTGGTTGTGGAAATGCTGGCGGTAGACGGAAGCCGACACCTTCCGGTAAAGTTCCTCCAGTTCCTGCGGGTCCTTCAGATAACGGTATTTTTCCTCTCTTGTCCACTCCCTCATGATGCCCCTCCTTTCCTTCCTGAATGATTTGATAAATAGTTTTATTCTTCATCGCCCAAGACCCGCTGGCGAGTCTTGAAAAAATACTTTTTTTATGTCAGAACAAATCTTTCGATGATCTCGCCGACGCCGCCCTCATCGTTGTCCGCCGCGGCGATATAGTCGCACTCTCCGCGTATGCCGTCAAAGACATTGGCGACGGCCGCGCCCAGTCCCGCGGCCCGGATCATGGACAGGTCGTTGACATTGTCGCCGATCGCGATCGTGTCCTTGATGTCCACCCCCAGGATCTGCGCCAGCCGCTGAAGGCCGGCTCCCTTGCTGACTCCCTTCTTGTTGAATTCCAGGTAGCGGTTGCTGGAATAGCTGAGCTCGCACTGGTCCAGGAGATCCTCGACCTCCCGCTCCAGAGGGTTCAGATAGCTGTAGCCGTCCTCGTGCTCGTAGATGACCTTGATGATCTGCTGCCCCTCCAGGAAGGACAGGTCCTTCGCGTCAATTTCAACATAGGTCTGCCGGTTGTTCAAAAACTCCTTCTCGTCCTCGTTGATCCCGTAAATGTAGACCGTATCCTGCGTGTATACATGAATACAGACTCCGAAGTCCAGTCCCCTCCTGTAAAGGGCATCCGCCAGTTCCCCGGAGATCCCCTCCAGATGGAGGACACGGTTTCCCCTGTTCTCGGTGATCACGCTGCCGTTAAAAGAGATCGAGTACTGGTCCGGCAGGTCGTAAAGGCCCAGCTCCTGCAGGGTATTCTGGAAGGAGAGATAGCCTCTGCCGGAGGAGCAGACAAAGCGGACGCCCCGGTCTGCCGCCGCGCGGACCGCCTCCACATTTCTCCTGCAGACGCTCCTGTCCGTACTCAGGAGGGTCTCATCGAGGTCACAGGTGATGATCTTATACACTTTTCGTTTCCTTTCTTTTAATAATGCATTCCAAAAGGCCGTCCGGTCCGCGCCCGCCCCGCCTGTCAGTCTGAGACGGGACTGCCGACCCCAAAGCCTCACGGTCTCAGGCGGCACCACCGGCCGGAGCCAGAGCACGGACAATTCTATTATAGCATAGAAAAAAAGCCCGCACGGGCCTTCCAGTATGATTATCTTATGCTTTTTTACGCCATGGAAGGAGGCTTTTTTTTCAAGGGGCAGAGTTTGGTATTTTCGCGAAAAAACCGATTTTTCCGCAGGGTCTGTACTGTGCCGCCGCTTTTTAATATTATAGTAGTATATACATATAGACAGAGTAACCCCCGTCTCGTCAAAGTGCCGTGCGCCTTGCCGGGACTATGTGCCTTTACGAAACTTCTGATGATCCGGAGGAATCACTATGCGTTCGATCAAAGAACAGAAATGCCCTGCCTGCGGCGCCCCCCTGCGCTTTGACCCCGCCTCGGGAAAGCTGGTCTGCGATTACTGCGGTACGGTCACAGACCTGGACCGGCCTCAGGCCCAATCCCCCGACAGGCCGGAGGAAGGACCGGCGGACCAGACCGCCCAGGGCCAGGCGGGATCCGCAGGCTACGGAGAGGGCCAGACCGCCCAGGGCCAGGCGGGATCCGCAGGCTCCGGAGAGGGCCAAAGCGCCCCGGGCCAGGCAGGCTCCGCAGGGTCCGGCGGAGACCAGAGTGCCGCTGCCGGGGACAAGCCCCGGAAGGACACGATCGAGGGTTTTGATTTCCAGCATATGACCGACGCGGTATCCGTTCCGGATGCCGAAAACCTGCCGGTCTACAACTGCGTCTCCTGCGGCGCGGAGGTGATCGCCCCAGCCGAGCAGGCCGCCCTGACCTGCCCCTACTGCGGCAACAACATTGTCCTGACGGACAAGATCTCCGGCAGGCTCCGCCCCGACGGCGTGATCCCCTTCCGGATCCAGGCAAAAGACCTGCCCGACGCGGTCAACCGCTTTTACCGGGACAAAAAACTCCTGCCCCGCCGCTTTTTCAGCGAGAGCACCATGGGCCGGGTGACCGGCGTCTATGTCCCCTTCTGGGTCTTTCGCGGCAGGGTGGAGGGCCGCTTTACCTACGGCGCCGATTCCTCTGTCTCCATCCGGAACGGAAACTACATCATCACCACGACCGACCACTACCGCCTGGTCCGCGATGCCGCCCTCGACTTTGATGACCTGCCGGTCGATGCCAGCGGCAGGATCGAGGACAGGCTCATGGATTCCCTGGAGCCCTTCGACTCCGCAGAGACAAAGCCTTTTGACATGCGCTACCTGGCAGGCTTTACCGCCGACCGCTTTGACCAGAAAAAATCCGATATCTCCAACCGGGCTCAGACGCGGATGATGACCAGCACGGCCACACTCGTCGACAGGCAGGCCACTGCCGGCTACCTGAACGCCTACAGAAAGCACACGGACCTCCGTCCCTCCGTAGACGCGAAATATATCCTCTTTCCAGTCTACCTCTTTGACATCTCCCACGCCGGCAAAAACTACCACTTTGCCGTCAACGGCCAGACCGGCAAGGTCGTCGGCGACCTGCCGACCGATCCCGGGACCAGCCTGATCTATTTTCTCAAGCGATTCGGCCTGGTCTCCGGAGCCCTCATCGCCTTGTCCGTCATCCGCTATATGATGGGCATGTGATCATGGAGAATCAGATATGAATATTCCTTATCATTCAGAACCGTCCGCGGCAAATATCTTCACAGGCAGAAAGGCCGGGGCGGGGCTCCGTCCCCTGCTCCTGTCCGCCGCCCTGGTCCTCTCCCTCTGCCTCTCCCTCTGCTTCCCCCTCAGGGCCTTTGCCGCCGCGGGCGTAAGCCCGGCGGAGACAGAGCAGACGGCAGGAGACCAGGCCACAGAAAGACAGGTTGCGGCGGACCAGACAGAAAAGAACTGGTCGGAGGACTACTACAGGGCCAATGACGACACGGGCGGCCTCTCCGCCGAGGAGCTCAAGGAGCTGGACCGGCTCTGCCTGGAATTCGTGCAGACCCGGCAGGCGGACCTGAGCCTGCTGGCCCTCTCCTCGGGCAGCTACGGGAATTTTGATGCCGCGGCCTATGCCCGCGCCTATTATGAAAAAGCCGGCTTCGGTTACGGGCCGGACAAAAAGGGCTTTCAGATGATCTGGGACACCGACACCGACCAGGTCCTGATCGAGGCCTACGGCGGCGCCGGGGACCTGATCCCCGTGTCCTATCTGAAGTATGTGGCGGACCATGTCGCACAGTACAGGGAGGAATACGGAAACTTCGGCCCCTTCTACGCCACGGTCCGCTATCTCTCCACCTACCTGGACAACCGGGAAGAAGAAAAGACAGCGGCCGCTGTTCCCGGCGAGACCCAGACCGGGGCCGGCAGGGACCTGGAGGCCGGAGAGGGCACGGACAGCCAGGACAGTCTCACCGAAACGGAATCCGGGACCGGTCCGGAGACTGAGGCGCAAGGCTCGGCCCTTGCGTCCTCCGCAGGCGCTGGCGACCCCCGCGCCGCCCGGGCGGAGACGGACAAGTCCCGCCTCCTTCCCGAGGGGACTTACCCCGATGATTTCCTCCGCGTCGGCGAGGGATCCGACCTGCCGGCCTGGTATCCCAAGGAGCCGTCCACCTTCCCCTTCTACCATGACGCCGGGGCCCCCCGGGTCGTCGACCAGGCGAACCTCTTTACGGACGAGGAGGAGGCCCGGATGGAGGACCGGCTCGCAGAGCTCCGCACGCAGCTGGCCAGAGACATCGTCGTCTTTACAGATGTCTCCACCCACGGCCTCACCCACATGGATTACTCCGAGAGCTTCTTTGATTTCAACGGATACGGCCTGGGCGACGACTTCGAGGGCGTCTGCCTCATGATCTGTATGGACCCCGCGGACCGGGGCTGGTGGACCAGCTGTACAGGTCCCGTGACCATGGGCCTCTACACCGAGGACATCGCCAACGAGATCGATGACATGCTCTACCCCTTCATGCTGGACGGCAGCTACTACGACGGCGTCTCGGACTGGATCGAAAACTTCCGCCGCCTCTACACCACCGGCTCCCCCTACGATGAGGAGTGGGCCATCCAGGACAAGGATACCTTCACCCGCTTCCACGACCCCGATGTCCCCCGCGTGGTGGACGACGCCAGGATCCTGACAGAGGAAGAAACCGAAAATCTGGCCCGCAAGGCCCGGACCCTCTCCGAAAAATACAACACCGACATCGTGATCCATACCTCCGCAAGTCCGGGCAGCCTGGACCGGGCGGACTACGGCGAGCTCTACTACTACACCCACGGCTACGGCCTGGGAGAGGACTACGACGGGATCCAGCTGACCATCTTCAGACACCAGAACTACAGCCACGGGGCCCATGTCTACGCCTCCGGCGGCGCCCTGGACAAGCTGACCTCCGTCAACAAGGAGAGGCTCGAGGACCGCTGCAACGGCCTGACCGGCGAAGAAAAATACTACCGGGCGGCCTCCGCCTGGCTGGACCAGACCGAACACATGCTCCGCACAGGCCGCGCCCCCCTCTCAGCCCAGTCCTGGGCCATGATCGTGGCCTTTTCCCTGGCTGCCGGCATCATCTTCGGCGCCTTCTCCCTGGCCAGGGCCGCTCTCCGCATGGAGACTCCCAAAATGAAGGAGAATGCGGACGCCTACCTGGTCCGGGGGAGCCTCAGGATCATCAATATCGAGGACACAAAGATCAACACGACCGTCCACAGACAGTACTCCCCTCCCCCGAAGGCCAGCTCCTCCTCCAGGTCATCGTCCGGCTCCGGCGGCCGATCCTCCTACTCGGGATCCCACAGCGGGTCCTCGGGCAGGAGCCACTCCGGCTCGGGCAGGAAGTTCTGATCCGGCCTTCTGACCACAGGGGCCGGCTGGCTCCGCCCCCTGTGGTCAGTCCCCGGTAATCCGGTAATCCACAACCCGGTTACAGGCTCACTGCTTACAGGCTCGCACAAAAAAAGCTGCGGTCCGGCGGATTTTCCGCCGGCCGCAGCCTTTTTTTCAGGTCAACACTCTTCTATCAGGTAGATGATGCACTGCCTGTACTTTTTTTCTCCAATATCCTTCCACAGCCTCAGGCCGGGGACAGATATTTATTTTGCGCCCTGACCAGGATCACTGTCCAGATCACAAAGCAGATCACGTAGGCGAGGTAGATATACAATCCCGCGTCCGGCTTTCCGAGGATATCGGCGACGATATAATGCGCAGCTCCTGCAGCCATGGTGAGTACACCGATGACAAGATTAGGCAAAAACATACAGGCAATGAAACCGGGAAGGTCCTTTGCCTTTTGGGGGTCGTACTTTTTGCTGATCAGCATGCGGTTCAATCTGCCGTGGACCTTCATCATCGCCGTCGAGATCAGAAAGTAGAAACCTACAAACATGATAAACGTATCGGCGAGATTCATGGTCTTCATTCAATATCCTCCAAAAACAATCACGATGTATATCCTGCCGCCGGTCATCTGTCTATGCGGCGGAAGGTCCTGCCGGAATCAGAGGAACAGGGGGCGCCGCCGCCTGCAGGCCGCGGCGCCGCTCTGTTTTCTGAATGAGCAAACAAATTAAGAAAAAACGGATGAATTACTTGATGCCCATGGGCTCATCGCGGAAGATGCGCTCGTCCATAAGCTTGGGGCCGCCCTCAGGAATGATGGGCTTGAAGTCCATGAGGTCAAGGACCTGGGTCTGCAGGTCGATGCCGGGTGCGACTTCGAGAAGGTGGATGCCATCCTTCTCAAGTTTGAAGACAGCGCGCTCTGTGATGTACATAACGGGCTGGCCGACCTTGTTTGCATACTCACCGGAGAAGGTGATCTGCTCAACAGTGTCGATGAACTTCTTCTGACGGCCTTCCTGATCGATGATCAGCTTGCCATCTTCGCAGTGCTCTTTCAGACCGCCGGCGGTGAAGGTACCGATGTAGAAGACCTTCTTGGCGTTCTGGGTGATGTTGATGAAGCCGCCGCAGCCAGCGAGACGAGGACCGAACTTGGAAACGTTGATGTTACCTTTCTTGTCGCACTCTGCAAGGCCGAGGAATGCAAGGTCAACACCGCCGCCATCGTAGAAGTCGAACTGATAAGGCTGATCCAGGATCGCCTCGACGTTGATGGAGCCGCCGAACTTGTTGCCGCCCTGAGGAACGCCGCCGATGGGGCCTGCCTCAACGGTCAGGGTCATGTAATCGCCGATGCCCTCTTCGTTCGCAACTGCGGAGACGAATTCGGGAGCGCCGATGCCGAGGTTGACGACCTTGTCTGCCTCGAGTTCCATCGCTGCACGGCGGCCCATGATCTTCTTGGCGCTGAGCTTAGGAGCAGGGATCGCACCCATAGGGATGCGGATCTCGCCGGTCATGCTGGGATCAAATCCGGGAGTGCCCTGGCACTGAGCCTGGTCTTCCTCAGCCTCAGCAATGACGATCGCGTCGACATAGATGCCGGGGATCTTGACGAGGCGGGGATCCAGAGTGCCGGCCGCAACGACCTTCTCAACCTGGACAACAACTTTGCCGCCGCTGTTGTGGACAGCTGCCGCAATAGAGGTGGCCTCGTTGGTGCAGCACTCACGCTCCAGAGTGACGTTACCGTTCTCATCCGCAAAGGTGCCGCGAAGGAAACCGACCTGAAGAGGGAATGCCTTGTAGAGCAGTCTCTCTTCACCTGCGATGTTGACGACCTCGACCAGGTCTTCCTTGGTGACGTCGTTGAGCTTGCCGCCCTGGAGGCGGGGATCGCAGAAGGTGTTCATACCGACGTGTGTGATGGTGCCGATCTTGTGGGCAGCGATATCACGGCACAGCTCGGACAGAGTACCCTGAGGAAGGTTGTAGGCTTCCAGCTTGTTGTCGAAGATCAGCTTGCCGAGCTCGGGAACCATGTTGTAGTGGCCGCCGATGACTCTCTTGAGCATACCTTCGTGTGCGAAGTGGTCAGCGCCTGAGCCGTCGCGGTTGCCCTGTGCAGCCGCATAGAAGAGGGTCAGATCACGGGGATGGCCGGTCTCCAGGAAGCTCTTCTCCAGAGCCTTGTTGAGGGACTCAGGCATCTCGCAGGCAACGAAACCAGTGGTAACAAAAGTCATGCCATCCTGCACAAACTTTGCAGCTTCGGCAGCGCTCAGAATAGGTTTAACTGACATGGATAATACTCCTTCAATTGAAAATCATATATGTCTATCTCCCATTTGCGGCCGGAGCCTTTTTATAAGCAGACATGCCATCCGCGGGACCTTTTGCAAAAAACTCCCGCGAATACCTGCATCACTGCGTAAATCCGAAGCGGGATTTATGCCTTTTACTTATAAAAATACCGCCGCAGGCGCTTGCAGGATCGCCTGCGGCGGCATGGAGCCGCGGGGGAAAACCCTCACAGTCCATTAAATGGGAAATGTATGGTTACCTGTGTAAGAATGATTTTCCGGACGAATTACTTGCCGATGAACTTTCTCTCTTTCATTCTCTTCTCGAGGAAGCAGGTCATGCCTTCCTTCTTGTCAGCGGTAGCGAAGGACAGACCGAAGAGGTTAGCCTCGAGCTTCAGGCCTGCATCGAGGTCGGTGTCAAGACCAACGTTGATAGCCTGCTTAGCCAGTGCGATGCTGTAAGGAGAGCTGAGCATGAAGTGCTTAGCCAGCTTCTTAGCCTCATCCATCAGGTCAGCCTGAGGATAGACATGGTTGACGATGCCGATGCGCATAGCTTCGTCAGCGGAGATCATGAGGTCAGCGCCGAAGATGAGCTCTTTTGCGATCTTCTTGTTGGTCAGACGAGGAAGTCTCTGTGTGCCGCCGAAGCCGGGAAGGATTCCCAGACCAGCTTCAGGCTGACCAAACTTGGCATTGTCGGAAGCCAGGGTTACGTCGCAAGCCATGGAGATCTCGCAGCCGCCGCCCAGAGCGAAGCCGTTGACTGCAGCGATGGTGGGCTTTTCCATATCCTCAAGGCGCTTGAAAGCAACGCGAGCCAGCAGGCCCATGGTGCGGCCTTCGGGAGCGGAAGCATTAACCATCTCGGAGATGTCAGCGCCTGCTACGAAGGACTTCTCGCCGGAACCGGTGAGGATCAGAACCTTTGCCTCGGGATCAGCTTCGATTGCTGCGAAGCAGGCATCCAGCTCAGCCAGTGTCTCGCTGTTCAGAGCGTTCAGAGACTTCGGACGATTGATTGTAACAACCGCGATACCATCAGCGATCTCGACCAGTAAGTTCTTGAATTCGTAAGCCATTTTTTTCCTCCTTTGGATTTTGTGGATTCCTACAAATTAATACTGTAACTGTTGCTATGTTCTAACTGTCCCTGACAGGACAGCCAACATACATGTTAATAATACACCGTTTTTCCGTCTCGGTAAACGAATGTTTTGTTCAATTTACCGATTTTTTTACCAAAACATCCCTGAACCATACAAATCCCACTTCAGGTATGTGTCATAGTTAGCGCGGCACCGCGCCCCCGCGGTCTACTCACAGAGGCGCACTGCCATAAAATGATTACTTACCTGTAATGATCGATTTAAGAAATATCCCCCTGTGATCACATGAATCCAGCGCATGCGATGAATACGAAGCAGGCGATGAAAGGAATCGCGATCTGAGTAACGAAGATATCGAAATAAGCTTCCTTGTGGGTCATCTTGCAGATGCCGAGCAGGGTGATCTGAGCGCCCTGGTGAGGCAGAGTATCCAGAGTACCGGCAGCGATGGCAGCGATTCTGTGGACCTGCTCGAGGTTGGCACCGAGTTCGATGTAGGTATCAGTCAGAGCGTTGAAGGCAACACCCATACCGCCGGATGCGGAACCGCAGGCACCTGCGCAGATCGCGACGGTCAGCATAACGAATACCAGAGGGGAGATGTTCCATGTCTTCAGAGCAGCAACCAGATCCTGGAAGCCCTGAGTCTTCTGGACGATACCGCCGAAACCGACGACGATAGCGGTGTTGAGGATGGAGACACCAGAGTCAGCAGCACCCTTGTTGAAGACCTTGAGCCATTCCTTGATTCCGCCCGGAACCTTCTTCCACATAAGGATGGTAGCGGCGGCGACACCTGCGAAAACAGCTGCCTCGACGGGAACCTTGAAGCCGTTGAAGAGAACCAGGATCAGGATGATGGGAGCAAGAGCGATGCCCCAGTGAGGAAGGTCCTCACGGCCGCCCTGGCCGAGCTCTTCGGGATCCAGCTGGAATTTCAGCCTGTTGTCATCGAAGAAGTAACCCTTCTTTGTGAAGGAACGAGCCCTCCACTCAAGCCATACGAAGATGAGAACGAACTCGACCACGACTGCGACCATGGAAGGTGCAAATGCAGCAGTGGAAGGAGTGCCCAGGTTGGTCATGGCGATGACGTTCTGGATGGAAGGAGAACCGGGAGCGACCATGGAGACGGTCCAGCAGCCTGCGGAGATCGCGGCCGGGATCAGACGTCTGGTCAGGTTGGACTCCTTGAAGAGGTTCAGCGCGATCGGGTAGATAACGAAGAACACAACGAATCCGGAGACACCGCCGTAGGTCAGGATAGTGGTGATGATGAAGATGATGGGGGCAGCGAACTTGCCCTTGCTGAAGCCGGCGATCCATTTGGAGATGGACTCCGCTGCTCCGGTAAACTGATAGACCGCTCCGAACAGGGCGCCTACGAAGAATACCAGGAAGTAGCTGGTGACATATGCCGAAGCTGCAGGCATAAAGAGCTGCTTCAGGCCTGTCAGGATGGTCATCTGCTCTACGCCTTCGGGCAGCAGCTCTACAGGGAACTTACTGCAGACAATGACGAAGATGGATACCAGAGGTGCCAGGATCAGCGCACTGAGCTGAAGGAATGCCAAAACGCCGAACAGCACTAAGGCAAGAACCAAAACCAAGATTCCAAAATTCATTTGTTGAAAACTCCTCCTTTCGGGTAGACCCCTTGCCGCTTATCGCGGCCACTTTTTTGTTTCAAATATTTAGCGCGCTAACTATTTGTGTAAAAAAATATAAGGTTTATTAATTATGGGATTATACTAGCATAAATT
>DGUF01000070.1 GCA_002394525.1 Lachnospiraceae bacterium UBA4317
CCACCTTTTGACCCTTACATCATTTTATAAAGTATGGCGTTGCAAATGGCGGCGGCCACGTTGCTGCCGCCCTTCCTGCCCCGGTTGCAGATATAGGGGACTCCGGCCGCCATGATCCGCTCCTTGGCCTGGACGACATTGACAAAGCCGACCGGGACCGCGATCACCAGCTCCGGCCTGTATCCCCTGTGGATCTCCTCCTCCAGGGCCAGCAGGGCCGTCGGGGCGTTGCCGACGGCAAAGATCAGGGGCCGGCCGTCAGCCTCCGCCTCCCGGACCGCCTTTCTGACCGCGCAGGCGGACCTTGTCGTCCCCTCTCTCCCGGCTTCCTCGGCCACATCCGGATCCGCGACATAGCAGCGGACCTCGCCGCTGAAGTCAGCCAGCCTGCGCTTGTTGATCCCCGACAGGGCCATGGTCGTGTCCGTCACGATCCGGGCGCCCCGCCGGATGGCATCTTCGGCCTTTTCCAGGACATTTTCGCTGAAGGCCAGGGTATCCAGGTATTCAAAATCCGCCGTGGTGTGGATGGCGCGGAGGATCACATGTCTGGTCTTTTCCGGGATCACCCTTCCCGCCTCCGCCAGCTCGCGCTCAATGATCCTGAAGCTGGTCTTCTCAATATCCGCCGGCAGTACGTGTTCCAGTTCCATCATAATTCAAGTCCTCCCTGTTCCTTTTTCAGGCGTCCAGGATCTCCTCCAGGGCCTCCATCAGGACGGCATTGTCCTCCGGCGTCTTTACGGCGATCCGGTAGTCCCCCCGGGTCAGGCCCGGATAATTGCTGCAGTCCCGGATCAGGATTCCCCTGTCCAGCAGTGGCCTGACCAGGTCCTTTGCCGACGTGAAAAAAATGTAGTTGGCCTGTCCCGGAAAAACGCGGCAGCCGTGGATCCTGAGGAAATTTTCCAGCATCCGTCTCTCTTCCCGGATCATATGGCAGGCCCTCTCCAGATGCAGGTCCGCCTGCTCCAGGGCCGCCAGGCCGGCTGTCTGGGCCGGGACGGAGACACTCCACTCGGTCTGCTGCGCCCGGATCCGATCCAGAACCGCGGGATCATCCGCCGCAAGCCAGCCCAGCCGGATCCCCGGCATGGCAAAGCGCTTGGTAAAGGCGTCCAGGACCAGCAGGCGGTCCCGGATCCTTCTTTTTCCCGGCGCGGAAACTTGCCCGCAGGACATCTCCCGGCCGGCTGTCTCCTGACCCCGGGCCTTCTGCCCGGCAGTCTCCTGCCCGCTGATTTCCCGGCCGGCAGTCTCCTGCCCCCGGGCTTTCTGTCCGGCTGTCTCCTGTCCCTGGAATATCTGCCCGGGTTCCTCCGGTGAACCGGTCTCCCGCGCAAAATACCTCCGCATGGTCCTGGTTTTTTCCTCTTCGGTCAGTCCCAGAAAGCACTCGTCCACCATCAGCCAGATGTCCCGGTCCGCGCAGGCGCAGGCGATCCTTTCCAGGAGCTCTCTGTCGATCAGGTTTCCGACCGGGTTGGCCGGGGAGCAGAGGATAACCATGTCCGGCTGCCTGTCCAGGTCCTGGAGAAAGCGGTCCGTCAGGGCAAAGTCCTCCTCCCGCCGCAGCTCATGATAGAGGAGCTCAGCCCCCGCTCCCTGGGCGGCGTGCCGGTAGCCCGAAAAGGACGGGGCGGTGACCAGGATCCTCCTGCCGCCCAGGGCCCGGACCGCGGCTTCGATCAGCTCCGATGCCCCGTTTCCGCACAGGATCTGGTCTTCCTTCACCTCCATACAGACGGAGAGGGCATGCCGCAGCTGCCTGCACTCCTGGTCCGGGTATTCCATCAGCTCCTCCCGGAGCTCCCCCAGCTTCCTGTATACATTTTCCGGGATCCCCAGCGGATTTAAATTGACGGAAAAGTCATAGCTGATCCGATCTGTCCCGTAGATCTCGCCCCCGTGTATCATGTGCCTGCTTTTCTCCTCTGCGTGTTTTGACTAGACGGCCGTTGACCCTCTTTCTGAAGTCTGTCTTCAGGCCTGAGTGTTTTTGTGAAGTCTTTTATGAAGTCTTTCAGTGAAGCCTTATATGAAGTCTCTTGTGAATTCTTTTATGAAGTCTCCGTGGGCCTTTTTCCGAATCTTTTCGAAGTCTTTGCCGCATCCTTTACCAGATCCCGGATGTCAGACTCCCTGTTCCAGGATCCGGTAGATCCTGTCCATGTCCAGGTGCCGGCGCAGGGTCTGCGCCAGCAGGTCATACTGGGTCTCCTTGTAGGCCTGCGGGTCCGCGGCCGCGGACGACGGGGCGGAGGTCTTCAGGTCCAGGCCCTTTTTCTCCGCCAGGAGCTCCGCGATCCTGCGGGCCAGGCCGGATGCGTCAAAGACGCCGTGGACATAGGTCCCGTAGACATCCCCCGCGGGGCCGCCGGCCCTGGCAGGCCCGTTTTTTCCCCCGGAGCTTTCGCCGGCCCTGGCGGCCCCGTCCGCCGTGACCTTTCCGGTCAGGTGGTCCCGGATCCCGGAAAAGGCGGGCAGGTCCGTCTCCGTGCGGCCCATGTGGATCTCGTAGCCCTCGATCTCCATGCCGGCCAGGGGGGCCAGGACTCCGGGCAGGTCCCGGATCGTCCCGTGCACCCGGGTCCGCCTCTTTTCTTTTTCAAAGAGGGTGTCCGCGTCCAGAAATCCCAGTCCCCGGGCGGTGCCGCCCTCCTCGGTGCCGTAGGGGTCGCGGATGGTGCGCCCCAGCATCTGGAAGCCTCCGCAGACGCCGAAGATCACGCTTCCCCTCTGCCGGCAGCTGTCGATGGCGGCGGCCATGCCGGACTCCCTGAGCCAGCGCAGGTCTCCCAGGGTGTTCTTGGTCCCGGGCAGGATGATCATGTCGGGAAT
>DGUF01000225.1:0-11438 GCA_002394525.1 Lachnospiraceae bacterium UBA4317
TTGTTATACAAAGGAATCAACAACAATAATGATTATGAAGAAGAATACTAAATCTTTTTCTAACAGAATAGGCCGGCAGAGAATACATGTCGGCAGGAGGCGGAGCCTGCGGCAGAAGCTGGCAAGCCTGCTTTCTGCTGTCATTGTCTTTGTGACTGTCTATGCTATGATTCTTCCTGCCATTACACTGGAACACACGGTGGCTGATGTTGAACCGGGCATAGATCTGTCTGAAGGCACAGATCAGGTGCCGCTGCGGGAGGATCCTGTGAATGGCGTTCTCACGGATGATGGATCTGTGCAAAAGGTTCTGGACTGTCATGTACTGATTCATACACATACGGAGGATTGCTGGAAGACTGTCAATGATGAGAAGATTCTGATCTGCGGGAAGTCAGCGATGTAGAGTTCGAGCATGACGGCGACGCGGTGGTCTGGGGAATCGGGCGGTAAAGAGGAAATACACCACAGGTTAATACCTATGCAGAAAGACCTTCGGTAGCGAAAAAGGGCAACTCCGAAGGCCTTTTTGTTATCACGGGGATATTGGCTTACTGCTTCAGCCATTCCTCGTAATCGTACATATCCAGTTCTCCTGCTTTTGCCTGATCACGCTTTTCCTGCGCCTGTATTTTCCATATCTCGAAGGCATCTTCGCTCATCTGTCCGCGCTGTACGGACCATACTGTGACAGGCACTTATGGCGAGATGACTTTCACAAATGGAGTGTCGACTTTTAATCTGAAAGATGGAGAGGAGAGAAAGGCAAAAGGATTGCCTGCAAACGTTACATATTCGGTAACCGAGGAGATCCTTCAAGAGTTTTCAACAAATTCGATAGGGGCAGCAGGAACCTATGACCAGACCAAGTCCTACACAGCGGAGTTTACAAATACCAGAAAAAAAGCCGATGTGACGGTGAAAAAGCAACTGACTGACACCACAGACAGCAACAAGTTTCCATTTACGGTAACATTGAAGGATGGCAGCACCACGATTTCAGATTATGAAGTGTGGAAAAACGCTCAGGACAGCGGCAGGAAACTGGTTACAAATGAACAGGGGCAGGTAACTTTTGAACTGCACCACAATGAAGAACAGAAACTGACTGTTCCAGTCGGAACAACTATGATCATTGAAGAATCCGCAGACGGGTATACAGCCACTGTAGAAGCTGAACATGTTACCGGTGTTCAGGATGGGAAAAAATACACTATACAGGTTCCCGCAGAAGAGGCATCTGTCACATTCACCAATGCGATCAGTGCCAAAAAGCTCCGCATCCGGAAGACCGGCGATGATGCTCCGGGCGGTCTTGCAGGGTCAGTTTTCAGCCTGGAAGCAGATGAAAGCATAGAAGGATTTACTGATCTGACTGGAGTGGAGTCCATGAACGGGGACCAGGATCCCACAAAGAAGGGATATCTTCCTGGAAATGACCCGGATGATTCAAAATTATTCATTCTTCCGACAGGTGTTTATAAGCTGACAGAAACAGAAACGCCTGATTATTATGAGGGTCTGTCAGATTATGTGACGATCAATGTCACGGCGGAGGATATCAATGTTATGCCCTCTGTATCAGATCGGGATCTTATAACACTCAGTGCACCGGATATTGATGGGATTCGAACCTTAACTGTGCAGAACAGTCGCAAAAAAGCCTCCGTCACCGTCATCAAAAACGTCGCCGGCACAGAGGCAGATAAAGATTCACAGTACTCCTTTAATGAAACAGGCCTAACGTCATCCCCTGAGACATTTAAATTATATGGCAGACAGAAAAAGGAGATGGTTGACGGCGCCGAGACAATCGTGCAGGATAATACCAGGACCTATGCGGAAATTTCATGTGGATCTTCCTGGTCGATCTCGGAAATTATAGATGATAACGGTGACTTCAGCACGTCTGTCGATGTCAGTTATGTGGACGAAAATGGTGACACACAGAAGACAACTGTGGAAGGCAGCGGGACGGGACAGAAGATTCTTACTGCAGATACCACCGTTACCTTCACCAACACCCGTGTAAAACATCACGTCTCCATCTGGAAGACAGGACTGGAAACTTCCACCAGCCTTTCTGGGGCTTCGTTTGTTCTTTACCGGGCGGTTGATTTTGACGATAACACCAATACTCCCCGGAAAGATGCGCAGATTGTCGCACAGGGAATAACTGGAGTGAACGGGATCCTTGACCTCGGAAAGCTGACGGTCGAAATGCCGGACAGCCAGACAGGAACAGGACCGGGGGCTGAATCCGGCACGGAATACCGGCTGGTCGAAACAGCAGCTCCTGCTGGCTATGACATGCTCGAAGCGCCCGTTAAGATTATTGTTTATCCAGGCAGGATCACAGCCATGCAGGGTAACAGCAGCGCTGAGGTCTCGGTAAAAGGAGATACATACTGGGTGGGAGGCCAGGAGGACGATACCCTTCAGATCCGCATCTGGAACAATCCCGGCGTTGTACTTCCCTCCACCGGCGGTCCCGGCACCACCCTGATCCACCACCTCGGCCTCCTGCTCACAGGCCTTGCGGGCATTGGGTTATTGTTGAAGAGAAATGGACACAAAAGGAACGCGTAAAACTGTCAGATTGATATGACTGAATAGCAAGCAGCAGGCGGCAGTGTCAGAGAGGCCGCAGCACATAAACACGATTGGCTCCGTGAGGATTAAAACCCATGGAGCCACGTCTTTTGATGGATATGAAACCTATGAAAAATACGACTGCCTTCTCCCATCGTCCCCATACATCCCCCCGGCGTGTCCTCAGGATCCTGCTGCTCGCAGCCGCAGGCCTGGTCCTCGCCGTGGGGATCGCTTTTTTTGCTTATGTATCGATCTATTATCATCCGGAGGAAGCTGCCGCGGAGGCGCTTGTTTCCGATGCGGCCGTCCGGGTGGAGCCAAGGGACGACGGCTGGTTTTTCGACGGGCCTTCGGAGGAAAGGCTTCTGGTCTTTTATCCGGGGGCGAAGGTGGGGGAGACTGCCTATGCGCCTTTTCTGCGCCGGCTGGCAGAGCAGGGGATGGACGCCTGTCTGGTCAAAATGCCCTTTCGTCTGGCTGTCTTTGGTGCCAGGCGGGCGGCGGAGGTCCTGGAGGATCCGGCCTTTGCCGGTTACACGCAGCGCTATGTCGGCGGGCATTCGCTGGGAGGCGCGATGGCGGCCTCCTTTGCTGCATCCAATACATCCTGCACCCCCAACCTGGACGGTGTGATCCTGTTTGCGGCCTATCCGACGAAGAAGCTGGACGACTCCCTGCAGGAGCTCAGTATTTACGGGTCGGAGGACCGGATCCTGAACAGGCAGGCTCTGCGGCAGGGGCGGGAGTATGCGCCTGCGGATTTTACGGAATATGTGATCCGGGGCGGCAACCACGCCGGGTTCGGAAATTACGGTTTTCAGAAGGGAGACGGGGAGGCCACAATTTCCGCAGAGGACCAGCAGAAGGAGGCTGTCAGGGCGGTGATGAATTTTGTTTCCGCCAGGGGAAAAGCCTGCCGGGAAAGCGGGAAAGCCTCCTTTTAAAAGAGTATTGGAAGTGTTAAAATCCATTTGATGGATCACACCGTATTTTCGCGCATGAGCAGGAGGTCTGCGGGATGGCAATCAGAATCGCTGTCGGGGACGAGAGTTTCGACGAGATCAGAAAAGCCGGTCTTTATTATGTGGATAAGACAGACTTATTATATGATCTTGTGGGGCAGACGAATAATAAGGTCACTCTGTTTACCCGTCCCCGCCGCTTTGGCAAAACGCTCAACATGAGCATGATGGAAAGCTTCTTTGATAGAAACCGCGATAGCAGGACTGTGTTTGAGGGACTTGATATCACCCGGCATGAGGATTTCTGCGGGGAGTGGATGAATCAGTACCCTGTTTTGTCCTTGTCATTTAAGGATGTGGACGGTCTGACTTTCGAAAAAGCTTATGCGAAGCTGGCAGCAGTGATCGCTGACCTGTGTAAAAAACTGGATCGACTGCCTTCACACAAAGAGGTCAACGGGGCTGACGCGGAAGTTTTTGAACGGCTGATGTATCAGAGAGCAACGGATGCGGATCTGCAAAACTCTCTCAAAACCATCATGCGCATGATGCATGCAGTATATGGCAGGCCGGTGATCCTGCTGATTGATGAATATGATGTTCCGCTTGCAAAGGCGAGCGAGAAGAATACTGATGAAAACAAGTATTATGTGCAGATGCTTGACGTGATCAAGGGAATGCTCAGCATAAGCCTTAAGACGAATGAGTATCTGAAGTTTGCTGTGATCACCGGATGCCTCTGTATAGCCAAGGAGAGTATCTTTACCGGTACAAACAATTTTGCATCCTATTCTGTGCTGGACGAACGGTTCAGCAGTTATTTCGGTTTTACCCGGGAAGAGGTGGACCGGCTTCTGGCCGCCGCCGGCCTGGAGGCTCAGGCGGATACTTTCGAGTCATGGTATGACGGCTATTTATTCGGGACCACATCCGTGTACTGCCCATGGGATGTGGTGAGTTATGTTTCCGATTTGCTCTTTAAACCGGCGTCGAACCCTAAAAACTATTGGAAAAACACCAGCAGCAACGGTGTGATCAAAGAGTTCGTTGGCCGTTTCAGAGTATCGGGTAAGTTTGAGGCCCTGATGAACAGGGGGACTATCAAAGAGACGGTATCTGATGAACTCACCTATGATATTCTGCACGAAACGGAACAGAATCTCTGGAGCGTGTTGTTGATGACCGGTTACCTGACCAAAGCGTATGCAGAGGAGGTGGGAGACACAGTCACACTGAAGATTCCCAATATGGAAATAGCCGCTATTTTTCAGGATGCTGTGGCAACGCATTTTACAGAAACCTTGGATATCTCAAAACAACAAGCTCTGATGGATGCCCTGTGGGCCGGCGAGACGGAAACAGCGTCCAGGCTTATGTCAGATCTTCTGTGGAAAACGATCAGCTACATGGATTACCACGAGGATTATTATCACGCTTTTATGGCGGGCCTTTTTGTGGGCAGGGGATATGAGACGGAGTCAAATAAGGAACGGGGACTTGGCAGACCGGATCTGCAGCTGACTGATATTGATGGCAGAAGAGCCATGATCATCGAGGCGAAGAAGTCTGACAGTGCGGCGCAGATGGAAAAGGACTGCGAAGAGGCTTTAAAACAGATCGTGGATGAGGAGTACGCAAAAAACCTGGATGACGGCTATGAGCAGATCCTCTGTTACGGGATCGCCTTCTACCGGAAGTCCGCGATGATCAGGAAACTGTGATGCGCAGACGGGCGGGAAGGACACATTTTCCCCTTCAGGCTGCACATTTTATCGACTATTATTCGGATGTACAGGACGTCAAAATATTACATATTTTGCTCATCCTGTGCCTGCTCTTTGACGTCTTTATTGAGATGCTGTGTGGTAAGATAAAGCATAAGAACCTGTTTCTGCGAAGGATTCCCGGTTACAGGCCTTTGCGGCTTGTGCGGCCGGGCCTTTATTCCTGGCAGGAGCTTGTCTCTGTCAGGGGCTTATTTCTGACAGGGTTTTATCCCCGGCATGGCCGGGAGAGAGATGAAACGTACTATCACGAGGCTGAGATAAAGACCTATGAAAAAACGAAGAGATTTCATGAAAAAATTCTTCAAGCAGGGGATCGCGGTGCTGCTGGCACTGGTGGTCGTTATTTCCTATGGCCTTTATCGCTTTTCAGACAGAACTCTGCAGGCCGGAAACGTCACCAGGGAGATGTCTGCCAGCATGTACGACAGCGATTCTGAAGACGGCGCCGAGGAGGAGCCGCTTGAGGTCGTCCTGGGAGATCCTTTCCCAGGCCAGGAGGAAGAGGACAGCTTCATTACCTCTGAGGAATCCGGAGACGGCGGGCTTGATGCGGAAGCGGACAGTCTGCAGGATGCGGAAGACGCCGGCGGGAACGCGGAAGCGGACGGCCTGCCGGACAGTGACGCGGAAGGCTCGGGAGAGAACGCGGACGGTCTGCAGGAAGATGAGACGGAAGGCGCAGGGGAGGCTGCGGACGGTGAAGAAGGTCTGCAGGATCCCGATGCGGAAGGCGCGGGAGAGTCCGCTGCCGGGCAGGCGCCTGAAGAAAATATGGATGGGACAGAAGGCTCTGACGGCGGATCCGCCCAGGGCCTTGAAGGCATGCAGGAAAGTAGTACTGCGGGAGATGACCCGCAGGAATTTACGGGCATCGACGGCAATGGGGCACCAGATGCCTTTTCGGACTCCGCAGGCGGTTCCCCGGACAGCTGGGCCGATCAGAGCGGTGCTTCCGCGGACTGGGCAGAGGAGTCGGCAGGAGCTTCCCACGATGCCTTTTCTGACGGCGGGATCACCTTCCACGACCCGGCGGCCGGCAGCGGGGAGCCTGATGGTTTTTCCACGGACCAGTGGGGCGTGGAGGAATGGAGCAGCGAGACCCAGTTCCAGAACGCGGACGAGGCGGGAGACCACAGCACCGCGGAGACAGGCGCCGGGCAGGATCCCATGCAGGGATTTTCCGCAGGACAAAACCATGCTGCCGGGCAGGATCCGGTCATAGAGAATGCCGGAGAGGAGAGCGCCGCGGAGGAAAGGCAGACCTTCTTTACCACGGAGGAGGAGAACGGGCACGAGTCGCCGGGCGGAGCCTCTGAGGCGGCCGGCGATCCGGCGGAAAAAGATCCGGCAGAAGAGGATCAGGGAGAAAAAAATCCGGCGGAAGAGGATACCGGAACCGGGCGGACTCTCTACATCATGTCAGAGGGACAGGAGCAGGTTCGGGAAGGAGCGCAGGACGGAGCGGCGGAGGATTCCTCCACCGAGAAGACAGACGACGGCCGGGAAGCGGACAGAGACAAGGAAGAGAATACAGAGACCGCCGGAGAGACGGAAGCAGGGACCTCTTCAACTGCGGATGCCGGGGCGGGCTCCTCGTCCACCGCGAAAAAGGCAGTAAATGCCACAGAAGAAGCTGAATCCGGAGAAAAGAAATCCGGAGAAAATAAGTCCGGACAGGAAGGATCCGGGGATAAGAAAGCGGACGAAAAGACGTCCGGAGAAGACTTTGCGGCCGGATCCACGAAAAACGGCGCAGGGGACCAGGCTGACGCAAAGAGCAGCACCGCTCAGGCGGCAGGCGAAGCCGGCACAGACTCCACCGCATCGGCAGCAGCCTCCGGGTCTGCGGCATCTGCTGCGGACAAGGCCGGTGAAGGCACTGATGACAGCAAAGAGGCCGGCCCTTCCCGCGTCTATCAGGGAGTCGCGGACACCCTCAAATATGAGGGAAAGGATTTCACAGTGACCGTGTCTTACGGAGAAGAGGCAGGCATCCCGGCGGGTGCCTACCTTGACGTGCATGAAATCAAGGAGAACACGAAGAAATATGACGGTTACCGCGAGCAGGCGGAGGCAGCGGTCGGCACTGCGGATGCCGGCGCCGCGGATGGGAGCGCTCTGACGGCCCGCGGAAGGCTTCGCAATCAATCAAGAGCCGGCAGCAATCAAAGCCTGGCCAAAGCAGACAGCAGGGAAACGACCGGAACGCAGACCGGCAAAAATCCTGATAAAAACGGCAGGAAGACGACCTTAGACGTCCCCGAGGCCGGAGTCCCTCTGGCGGATCCTTTCGCAGATGCTGATCCTGCCGGGAACGGCGCGGCGGATGAAACGGTCTTCACGGAAGGCTTCTCTGACGGGGATGCTTTCGCGGAAAACGCCGGCTCTTCGGATCCCTTTGCAGATGCCGGCTCCGCGGGACAAGCTTCCCCGGAAGAGGATTTTACAGCCGGCGGCCCTCAGACCGGGGAAGCAGCCGGTCAGGACTCGTTTACTGGAACGGCTGACTCTGACAATGAAAAAACATCCGGAGCAGACCCCTTCACGGACGGCAATTCCGCAGACAAAAACAGCGAAGCTGCCGGGGAAGATCCTTTCACAGGCGGTAATTCCAAAGACGAGGACGCCCTTTTCACGAACAGCGATTCCGTGGACAAAAACAGCGAAGCTGGCGAGGACGCCATTTTCACCAACAGCGATTCCGCAGACAAAGACGGCGAAGCAGCCGGGGATGGTATTTTTACAAATAGTGATCCCGGGGACGAAAACGCCGGCGCGGGCAGCTCCGCCGGAACAGATAAAACAGATGAGGCAAAAGCCGATACCACAGAAGCCGGCGGGGAAAAAGCAGACAGGACAAAGACCGGTGCCGCGGGAGCGGAGACCTCCGGCGCGGCTTCCGGGGGGACGACCTCCGCGGAGTCGAACTCCGCTGCTGCTGCCGCAGCTTCGGCCGGGACCTCTACGGTCAAGAAGGTCACCCAGGTCAGGCTTTTTGATATCAAGATCATGGCGGACGGGGAGGAGGTCCAGCCCCAGGGGCCCGTCTCGGTCCAGATCAGCTACCACGACCCCATCGAGTACGGCGAAAAGGAGGAGGTCAGCACGGTCCACTTCGAGGGCAGCGAGGAGACGCCCAGGGTCCTGGAGACCCAGGCCGAGGCGGCCGACAATACCCTGGACCAGGTCACCTTTGAGACGGATGGCTTCTCGGTCTTTGCGGTCGTTGTGACCGTCATCGAAAAATACATCCTGGCCAGCGACGGCCACAATTATATGATCACCGTCTCCTGTGATCCGGAGGCGGGCATCCCCGGAGACGCGGGCCTGGAGGTCACCGAGCTGGACGGGGAGGAATATGAGGATTATCTGGGACGCACGGCCCTGGCCATGGGCGCGGGCGGGTTTGATTATGCCCGGATCTTTGACATTTCCATCGTGGACGCACAGGGAAGCTATCTGCAGCCCAAACGGCCGGTCTCCGTGGAGGTGGAGCTCCTGGATACGGACGGGGGAACAGAGGACTTTTCCGTGGTCCACTTTGTGAGCAGTGACAGGACGGACGCCGAGGAGACAGAGGAGATCCGGACGCAGACGGACGGCAACATCGTGACCTTCGATACGACCGGTTTCTCCGCCTATGCCATCGTGCAGGGCCCTTCCGCCGTGCCCGCCGGCTGGGAACAGATCGGGACCATGGAGGACCTGGATGCCCTTGCGGTCCGCGGGCTCTACATTGGCACGACCAGCGGCTATTATCTGACGGGGGAGACCGCCATCGGGTCCCAGGACAAAAATACCACCGGCATCGTCAAGACCAAGCCCGCCAAAAGCTATCCGGCCGATGAGGCTGTGCCCTATTATTTTGAGCCTGTCGAGGGACAGGAGGACTACTACTATATCTACTGCCTGGATGAAAACGATGCGAGAAACTATGCCCGCAATACAGGGGACGCCAATCTCTACCTGACTACGATCCAGGACTACCGGACCGCCTTCCATGTCCAGGTGGACAACAGCGGGCGCTTCCGCATGAACAACGGCAACCGTTACTGGAACATGTGGAACGGGGCAAACGGCAATCACATCGCGGCCTGGACCAGTGCCAATGACGGCAACAACTATTTTTATCTCTGGAACAGGACCGACCTGGACGGGGATATGTACGGGCTTGACGGCAAGACCTACGGCCTCATGCACTGGACCGAGGGTACGACGGGCAAGGCCATGATGGGGGCCGCGGAGGACGACCATCTGGACGCCCTGGCCCTGACGGTCATGGCCAGGGCCGGCAATGACGCGGACAAGCTCTTTGTGCCCGACGACAGCGAGATCACTCAGTGGACCTTTGAGTGGGAGGGCCAGGATTACTATTCCCTCTCGACCGTGATCGACGGGGTCCGCCACTATCTGAAGGTCCAGTCCGGCAGAATCTCCCTGACGGCGGAGAAGAATGCTTCCTGCCGCCTCCGGGTGGTTCCGGGCACGGGCGCCCACGAGGGTGAGATCAGCCTCAGGGCCGGAAGTACCATCCTGTCCTATTCCGGCAATATTGACACCGGCTTCAAGGCCGGCTCTGCCGCAGGCGGCAGCGAGTGGCTCCGCCTGGTGGAGCTGTCCGAACTGACCGCGGACTATTTCATGACCTATTCCGCCGGCAAGGTCAGCGTCTCGGACCGGACCGTGACCAACGGCTCCAGGATCATCGTCTACACCCGCGTCTGGAACGACGCGGCCAAAAAATATGAATTTTACGCCGTGGACCACGACGGGAGTCTGGTGCGCTGCTACGAGAGCGGGGATTCGATCGACTGGGTCGGCTCCCGCCTCAACTCCCTGCTCTGGAACTTCGTGGAATATTACTGGGAGGGGACCACGGATCCCAACCATTACTACGAGCTCTATAACCAGTACTCGGAAAAATACATGGCGCCCCAGGCCTCCGAGGGGCAGATCCTCTCGGACAAGACCATCGGCATCAACCTCAACGGCCGCCGGGACGGCCAGTATTATTCCACCATCCTGGCCTGGGATGACGCCCACTATTCCTATATCGGGCTCAGGGCCGACCGGGAGACGGGAAGGATCGTCGCCTGCCCCCAGGCCGAGGCCGACGACTTCTATTTCGCGGTCATGCAGGACATCCCCGTGGACGATGAGCTGACCGTCGTCAAGACCGTCGATCACACGCAGCACGGCATCACCATGAAGATGACCAACTTCAATGACAGGCAGGCCATGAGCACCTTCCTGGGCAGCGACAACGGCTATAAGAACGGGAACACGGAGCAGAAGCTCCTCTCCACGGCCCTTGCGGAAAACGGCTATCCCGAGACCAAAGGCGGCAACAACCTGTCCGAGTGGTTCGGCAGCGCGCAGGAGGTCAACCATCTCTTCATAGACAGCATCTATGAGGGGACCGGCTACTACGAGTACGACAGCGTCCAGAACTTCGCCCACCTGGACCAGGAAAGCAACAATTTTGTCGTCTACAAGGAGATCGGCACGACCGACGGCGGCAGCGGCAAGTTCTACACCCACGGCCAGTTTTTCCCCTACAACGACCTGAAGGCGGGCGTTTTTTCCACCCAGAAAAATCTAACGACCGCCCTGGGCGGCAATCTGCCGGACACCGACCCCAGGAAAAACGAGCAGCTCCACCACATCCAGAATCCGACGTCGCCGGATTATTACCTGGGCATGGAGGTCAATGCCTCCTTCACCCAGACACCGGACGGCCTGGACGACTGGGGCCACGACATCATCTATGAGTTCACCGGAGACGACGATTTCTGGCTCTATGTGGACGGCGAGCTGATCATCGACCTGGGCGGCATCCACGACGCCCTGGCCGGCACGGTCAACTACAGGACCGGCGAGGTCGTGGTCAACGGAAAACGCACGACCCTGCGCGACCTCTTTTACAACAACTACAAGGGCCGCGGCCATACAGACCGGGAGGCCCAGGCCTATGTGGAAGGCATTTTTACACAGAATGCCGACGGCCAGTATATTTTCAAGGATTATACGACCCACACCATGAAGATCTTTTACCTGGAGCGGGGCGCAGGCGCCTCCAACCTCCACATGCGCT
>DGUF01000225.1:11516-15251 GCA_002394525.1 Lachnospiraceae bacterium UBA4317
CGGGGACCGTGGAGCTGTCCAAGACCCTCTCCGGCGTGGACAAATCGGAGTCCGTCCTGGCCGAGTTCCCCTATCAGATCTGGTACACCAGGGACGGAGAGGAACACCGCCTGACCAATCTGGTGGCGGAGGACCCCATGCGGACCGACGACTATGTCTTTTACAAGGGGACCAAAAATCCCGTGACCTACAGGACCTCCCTGACCATCGGCGGCATCCCCTATGAGGATGTCTTCCTGCTCAAGCCGGACGAGGCCGCGGAGATCAACTTCCCCGACGGGATGACCGAGTACCGCATCGTGGAGTGCGGGGTCGACACGGATGTCTACAGCAAAGTCGAGGCCAACGGGGAAGAGCTCGGGGGAACAGTCGGAGACGGCTATGCTGCCAACAGAAAGGACTTCGGCCTTGAGAACGCGACGACGGCGGACCGGGCCAGGGTCGCCTACACCAACGAGGTCGACCCGGATGCCCTGCGGAACCTGACCATCAAAAAGAAACTCTTTAAGGAAGACGGCGTCACTGAGATCACCGCGGACCAGGACAGCACCGAATTCAGCTTCCGCCTGTCCTTGGGCACGGAGTTCGCGGATGCGCCGGCTCCCGCCGGCATGCACAAATACCGCGTCAGGGATGCGAGCGGCAGCTACTGCGTCTGGGACCCCGCCGGGCAGAAATTCACGCCGGTCGGCAAGACCAGTTACGATGACCTGACCGAGGAGGAAAAGGCCGCCACCGTCTTCGCCACCTCTCCCAACGGCTCCATCTCCAGGATCCCGACCGGGTATACGGTCGAGGTCCGCCATGTCCTGGCCGGGACGCAGTTCGGGGTGGTGGAGCGCCCCGCCGAGATTCCGGACGGCTATTCCTTCCAGAAATATGAGTATAACGGAGAAGGCTACAGCGGAAATACCGCGGACGCCATGACGGGCGTCACCGACACGGTCTCCGCCGCCGCGGACCCCCACGTGGATGTCTGCAACCTCAAGGGCTGGGGCCTGCGCGTCAACAAGTCCTGGACCGACGCGGACTATATGGCCGACCGCGCCCCCACGTATTTCGCCGTCTTTACCGGCGCCGCGGAGGACAGCCTGACCCTGGTCCCCGATACCGTCCGCCGGCTTAATTACGGGGAAAAGACCCTCTACTGGTACTTCCCCCACCTGCCGGTCAACGTGCCCTTTGACCAGTATGAGATCCGGGAGGTCACCCTCTCCAACAGCGACCCGGCGGTCAGCGAAGAGGGCCTCGTGACCGATCCCGGTACAGTCACCCCCATCGCGCAGGGCGGGGACCTGACCCTGACCGGCCGCCAGAAGGGCGAATCCGCGACCTCCCCCTTCAAGTACACCGTCACCTATGACAAGGGGACCGTGGAGGACAACACCAACGTCCGGGTGGACGCCGTCACCAACGGCCGGCCCGGCATCGTGATTAGAAAACAGGACTGGGCCGGCAAGGCCCTGGCCGGGGCCGTCTTTACCCTCAAGTCCGACGAGGGCGGGACGATCGGCACCTTCACCTCCGACGAAAAGGGGTTCCTGACCGAGGCCTTCCTGCGCGACGGCGCCGCCTACACCCTGACCGAGACAAAGACCCCCGGAGCTTTCCGCGGCCTGGAGGCTCCCGTGACCCTGACCCTCACCGGGACCAGGCTGACGGTCGAGGGCGTGGAGCCCGACTACTACACTGTAGAGACCATTGACGAAAAACAGACCCTGACCCTCAAAAACCGCCCCCTCACCTTCAAGGCGGTCAAACAGGACGGGGCCTCCTCGGAGCCCCTCCAGGGCGTGACCTTTGCCCTCCACAAGCAGCACACCGTGGACGGCGTCACCCAGATCTCCCCCACCCCCATGGTGGGCTATGAAGCCCTCGTGACCGGAGCCGACGGCGCGATCCCCGGGATCGACACCACCCTGGCCGCCGGGACCTACGAACTGCGGGAGAAGGAGACCCTCGAGGGCTACAGACTCCTGCCCGCCTACATCCGCCTCACCATCAGCGAGACCGGCATGATCACCCTGGGCGACCACCCCGACCACGTCTCCCTCCTTGAAGAGACAGACGAAGACGGCACATACCGCTATTCCCTGGAGATCCTCAACTACCAGTCCAAAAAAGTCAGCTTCAAAAAGGTGGACATCTCGGACACCGCCGGATCCGGCCTCGAAGGCGCCGTCTTTGACCTCTACCGCCTCGAGACCGCGGACGGAAAAGAAGAGCGCCAGGAACCCGCCCTCTACACCGGCCTCACCTCCGGCCCCGACGGCCTCCTGCGCGACGAGACACAAAACAGCGTCTTTGAACTCCTCACCGGCAGATACCACCTGGTGGAGACAAAGGCTCCGGAAAACTACCAGATCAAGACTACCCCCGTCGTCATCACCGTCACCGCAAAAGACGTGACCTACGACGAAGGCACCACCCTCTCCATGAGCGGAGCCGGAAAGACAAAGGGCGAGACCACAGAGGTCTACACCCTCAGGATCTCCAACTCCACCGGCTACGCCCTGCCCGCCACCGGCGGCCCCGGCACCACCCGCGCCCTCCTCTACGGCGCCGCCCTCGCCGCCATCGCCCTCATCCTGCTCCTCCTCCGGAGTGAGTCACTGGGGGCGTAACAGATTGACTCATTTTGGGGAGTCACCCGCAACACATTATTTTGGCGCATTACGGAGTCGCTGAAGCCATCGGCACAGTCACCCGGCATGTTACAATTTGATCGACTTTGCGGGGAGATATACAGCGAAAGAGTCACGGGGAGACCCGTGACTCTTTCGATATGTTGTAAACGTCAGAAAAAAAGGTTAGGATTATAGATAACAGATGAGTTGATAGAACAGGAGTGCTTTCTTATGATGATAATCAAAACATTTCTCGAAGAACTGCAGCAGGCCAAGGAACACCGGTACGCCATCGGAGCCTTCAACATTTTCAATTACCTGTCCGCCCGGGCGGTGGTCAAGGCCGCCGCGGAGCTGGACGTGCCGGTCATCCTGCAGACCTCTGTCGCCACGGTGAAGGAGTTCGGCCCTGACGAGCTGGGCGGTATGCTGCGCCAGCTGGCGGTGGAGGCCCCCGTCAATGTGCTCATCCACCTGGACCATTGCCAGGACATCAGCCTTGCCAAAGCCTGCGTCGAGGCCGGCTGGGATTCGGTCATGTTTGACGGCTCCAGACTCCCCATCGAGGAGAACATCGCCGGCTGCCGCGAAGTCGTTCAATACGCCCACAGCCGGGGCGTCCAGGTCGAAGGTGAGCTCGGCCGCATTGTCGGCGTCGAGGACGCAATAAGTGTCGCGGAGGACGACGCCTCCCTGGCCGGCCTCGAGGACTCCGTTTATTTCGTCCGCGAATCCGGCATCGACGCCTTCGCTCCCGCCATCGGGACCGCCCACGGTGTCTACAAGGGGACCCCGAAGATCAATTTCGACCTTGTCGCGCAGCTCCGCGAAGCCATCGATGCGCCCGTCGTCATCCATGGCGGCACCGGCTTATCTGAGGACACCTTCCGCAGGCTCATCTACAACGGCGGCGCCAAGGTCAATGTCTCCACGGCCATCAAGCACGCCTACCTGGACACCGCCAGACAGTACTTCCAGGACTACCCTGACAAGATCGACCCTGTCGGCTTTGACCATATCCTGGAAAACGCCATCCGCGAGACCACCCTCAGACATTTGAAGATTTTCATGGGATGAGTCAGTAGAACCGTCCCCAATGTGGGCAAGC
>DGUF01000167.1:0-9846 GCA_002394525.1 Lachnospiraceae bacterium UBA4317
CCATGGGCCTGACCGGCACCGTCAGTGCCCTGCCCGACAGACAGAACAAGGTCAGCGTCCGCTGCGGTATCCTCCAGAGCAAGGTCGACCTCTCCGACCTGCGCCTGATCGACGAGGACGTCTTCGGCAACCCCGTCTCTGCCGCAAAACAGAGCGGCAGCGCCATCAAGCGCGCCTTCAAGGACGCGGACAAGGCCGCCTCCTCCGGCAAGGACCTGGACCTCTCCCGCGGCTCCTCCGTCTCCCCCGAGCTCAACCTTCTGGGCCTGACGACCGACGACGCCGTCTGGAAGCTGGACAAATATCTGGACGAAGCCCGCGTCTCCCACCTGCAGAGCGTCCGCATCGTCCACGGCAAGGGCACCGGCGCCCTCAGAAACGCCGTCCACCAGTACCTGCGCAGACAGAAGTGGATCAAGGGCTTCCGCCTGGGCGACTTCGGAGAAGGCGACGCCGGAGTGACGATTGTGACGTTAAGAAGCTAAAAGCTGTGAGCTTTTAGCTTCGAGCTCTTAGCTTTTAGCCATTAGCTTTTAGCTTCGAGCTCTTAGCTTTTAGCCATTAGCTTTTAGCTATGTAACTGGAAATTTGCGGCTAATAGCTAACAGCTAACAGCTAATAGCTAATAGCTAATAGCTAACAGCTAATAGCTAATAGCTAACAGCTTCCCCCAAAGAAAGGCACCTATGGTTTCCAAGAACAAAATCCTGATCGTGGACGATGACAGCAACATCGCCGAGCTGATCAGTCTCTATCTCATAAAAGAATGCTTCGAGACCCTGATCGTGGGGGACGGGGAATCTGCCCTCCAGGCCTTCCGGACCTTCCAGCCGGACCTGATCCTGCTGGACCTCATGCTGCCCGGCATCGACGGCTACCAGGTCTGCAGGGAGGTCCGGGCAGTCTCGGACACGCCCGTGATCATGCTCTCCGCCAAGGGAGAGGTCTTTGACAAGGTCCTGGGGCTCGAACTGGGCGCGGACGACTATATGGAAAAGCCCTTTGATTCCAAGGAGCTGGTCGCCAGGGTCAAGGCTGTCCTGCGGCGCTACAAGACCCAGTCCGCCGCTGCGGCCGCGGCTGCGCCGGAAAAAGCGCAGGACAAGATCGTCACCTATCCGGACCTGACGATCAACCTGACCAATTATTCGGTGACCTTCCAGGGCAAGCGCCTGGATATGCCGCCCAAGGAGCTGGAGCTCTTTTATTTTCTGGCCTCCAGCCCCGGACGGGTCTTTACCAGGGAGCAGCTCCTGGACCAGATCTGGGGCTATGAATACGTCGGGGATACCCGCACGGTGGATGTCCATATCAAGCGGATCCGCGAGAAGACCGGCAGCAGCAGAAACTGGAAGATATCCACTATTTACGGCATCGGATATAAATTTGAGGAATTATGATCTGATCAGCTATGAGAAAATCACTCTATCTGCGAATCATCATCGCCTATCTGCTCTTCGGCCTGTTCGGCTTTATAGCGGTCGCCACGGTCATCTCCCGGGTCACGACGGACTACTGTATCCGGGACCGGGCCAGGGCCCTCTACGGGGAGGCCACCCGCATCTCCGACTCCTACGCGACCGAGCTCTATAATTCCAGGGTCTCCCTGGAGACGGTGCAGGGCCAGATGGAGGCCCTCTTCGCCTACATGGAGACGGAGATCTGGATCCTCAATCCCTCCGGCCGCATGATCGTCAATTCCCGCCAGGCCCCCAACCCCTCCGAGGAAACGATCGTGGAGGGCTTTGACTCCACCTATACAGCCGGCAATTACTACATGACCGGCACTTTTTTTGATTCCTTTGAGGAGGAAGTCCTCAGCGTCATCGCCCCGATCACCAGCAATTTCAAGATCCGCGGCTATGTGGTCATCCACCTGCCCATGGCCGTCATCCGCAAGGATGTCGACGGCATGCTCAACATCGCCTACATGGAGCTGGTCATCCTGATCGTCCTCTCCCTGATCATCCTCTTCTTTTTCACAGAATATGTCTACCGCCCCCTGCAGCGTATCATCAGGGCCGCGGAGCAGTACGCCCTGGGCAACATGCGCTACCGCATTCCCGTGGAGCGCGAGGACGAGATGGGCTACCTGTCCGCCTCCCTGGGCTATATGGCCGAGACGATCGCACGCGCCGAGGACGACCAGAAAAAATTCATCGCCAATGTCTCCCATGACTTCCGGTCTCCCCTGACCTCGATCCGGGGCTTTCTCGAGGCCATGCTGGACGGCACGATCCCGCCCGAAATGCACGAGCACTACATCGGGGTCGTCCTCAAGGAGACCGACCGCCTGACCAAGCTGACCAACGGCCTTCTGACCCTCAACAATCTCAACACCGGCGGCATGCTCCTGCAGCGCACGGACTTTGACATCAACGCGGTGATCCGGTCCGTCGCGGCCTCCTTTGAACAGACCTGCCGGACCAGGAATATCCGGGTCAACCTGGTCCTGACCGGAAAGATCCTCTACGTCAACGCCGACCTGGAAAAGATCCAGCAGGTCCTCTACAACCTGGTCGACAACGCCCTCAAATTCAGCAGCAATGACTCGGAGATCTCGATCGAGACCACCGAAAAGGGCGACACCGTCTTCGTCTCCGTCCGCGACAGCGGGATCGGCATCCCCAGGGACGACCAGAAGCTGATCTGGGACCGCTTCTACAAGACCGACCTCTCCCGCGGCAAGGACAAAAAAGGGACAGGCCTGGGCCTGTCCATTGTCCGTGAGATCATCCGCGCTCACGAGGAGAATATCAATCTTGTCAGCACCGAGGGAGTCGGCAGCACCTTCACCTTCACCCTGCGCCGGTCCGGCCACAATGATGAATTAAATGAGGAAGGGGAAATCGAGATCACCGACTAAAGCATTCAAATAAAGACATCCAGCTCAGCGAAGAGCCGGATGTCTTTTTTACTAAAAAAGGATATCCGAAGACTGCAGGATCTGATCCTCAGAGTAGAATCTTAATCCTCAGAGCAAAATCAGGCTCCACAGAAAGATCGTCGGAATGGACAGGACCGTGGAGACGATGACCATCTTGGCGGCAAATTCCGGTTCACAGTCATAGCGGGAGGCCAGCATGCTGGTCGTCGTCGCGGCCGGCATGGCAGCCAGCATGACACTCAGTCCCGGGACGATGCCGGAGACCCACCCGATCCTTTTCAGGACCATCATGACCGCAAAGGTGATGGCAGGGATCACGACCAGTCTCTCGACACTATACCGAAAGACAAGCGGATCGATGAAATCAGACGGTTTGACATTGGAAACGATCATTCCGATCACCATCATGGACAGGGCGGTATTGCACCTGCCGATCGTCTGAAGGAGCACCAGGACCGGGCCCGGTAAAAGGACAATGCCTGTAAATACCCTCGTGATCAGCAGGATGATCCCGATAAAGCAGGCCAGGACGCAGGGATGGGTCGCCACTTTTTTTAAAGTGGCCTTTCTGTCCTTCTGGCCGCTGAAGATCGCCAGTCCCTCCGACCACATCATGACGCGGACCGGTGTGAGATAGACACTGGCCAGCATCAGTCCCTGGGCCCCGTACAGGCCTTCCGCGACCGGATTTCCCAGAAATCCCGCGTTTGAGATCATGATTCCGTAGGTCAGGCTCTTTCTCCGGTTCTCCTCCATGTTCCTGTAGGCGATCCTGCCGTATAGAACACAGAAGACCTGGATTCCGGCGGAGATCAGAAAGACCCTGACACAGTCATACAGGCTGCTCCTGGGAATCTCCTGCATAAAGGCTGTGACTGTATTGCAGGGGAGGATTACATAGATGACAAGATCCGTCAGATTCTTCTGGCCCTCGCGGCTGACAATGTTCTTTTTGCGCACAAAACAGCCGACGCCGATCAGGGCAAAAATAATAAACTGAAGCTCCAGTAATGCTCTCACGTCTTAAATCCTTATTTCCAAATCCTTATATCTAAATACTTATAGCCGATATCCGCATCGCCCATCCATTGCCCCGAAGCAATTTATGTACGGTGCTTTTTTCATTTATTTCCAGTGCAGCCGGTGCAGGTCTCCCTCCCTCTCCAGGCCGGGAAAGCCGGTCTGCCGGAGGGCCTCAAAGAGGACGATGGCCACCGCGTTGGACAGGTTGAGGGACCGGATATTGTATCCCATGGGGATGCGGATGCAGGTCTCCTCGTGGTCAACCAGGATCTCCTCGGGAATCCCGGCGCTCTCCTTGCCGAACATGATATAGTCGTCCGGGCCGAAGTCGGCCTCGCAGTAGAGGCGCCTGGCCTTGGTCGTCGCGTACCAGATGCGGGGCGGACGGATCGGGGAGGCTTCTGCATTTCTGGAATTTTCCCGGTCCTGCAATCCTTCTTTCAGACTTTCCCTGCTGTCCGCGGCTTTCGATGCAGGGCTGTCCCGCAATATGATATCGGGATCCCCGCCGAAATTCTCCAGCAGGAAATCCTCATAGTCCCGATAGCGGTGGACGTCCAGCTGGGCCCAGTAATCGAGGCCTGCCCGGCGCAGCTCTTTTTCGGTGATGTCAAAGCCAAGGGGCTCGATCAGGTGGAGGGAGGTGTTGGTCGCGGCGCAGCTGCGCCCTATGTTTCCGGTGTTGCCGGGGATCTCCGGCTCGTGAAGTACGATGTGCATATTTTTTTCCATTTCATGAAAAATGCTGCGGACTCCGCTAAATGATCCGCAGCATTTTTTTATCGTGATCGTCCGGGTTCAGTCACTTTTCTTCTCATGGGCGCGGATCTTTTCCACAAAATGTCCGAGCCTGTTCAGGGCCTCGCGGAGGTTGTCGATGGAGTAGGCGTAGGAGATTCGCAGGAACCCCTCGCCGCTGTCGCCAAAGGCGGTGCCGGGGACGATGGCGACCTTCTCCTCGGCCAGCAGAAGGTTTGCGAAGTCCTCGCTGGTCAGGCCGAATTCCTTGATGCAGGGGAAGACGTAGAAGGCGCCCTGGGGCTCGAAGCAGGGGATGCCCATCTCGTCCAGCATATGAAGGACGAAGCGGCGGCGCTCATTGTAGGACTCCCGCATCCTGCGGACATCGTCGTCGCCGTTGCGCAGGGCCTCGACCGCCGCGTACTGGCTGGTCGTGGGCGCGCACATGATGGCGTACTGGTGGATCTTGACCATCTGCTCGATGATGAACTGAGGGCCGCAGGCAAAGCCCAGCCTCCAGCCGGTCATGGCATAGGCCTTGGAAAAGCCGTTGACGACGACCGTGCGCTCCTTCATGCCGGGCAGGGAGGCGATCGAGACATGGGGATTGCCGGTGTAGGTCAGCTCCCCGTAGATCTCGTCTGACAGGACATAGAGGTCATTTTTGATGATGATCTCCCGGATGGCCTCCAGATCTTCCTTTTCCATGATTCCGCCGGTCGGATTGTTGGGGAAGGGCAGGACCAGGATCTTGGACCTGGGCGTGATGGCCGCCTCCAGCTCCTCGGGCTTGAGTCGGAAATTATTTTCATTTTTGAGGTTGATGATGACCGGTTTTGCGTCTGCCAGAATGGCACAGGGCTCATAGGAGACGTAGGAGGGCTGGGGGATCAGGACCTCGTCCCCCTCGTTGATCATGGCCCGGAACATGAGGTCGATGGCCTCGGAGCCGCCGACCGTGATAAAGACCTCCTTGTCCCAGACATAATCGATGTCCTGGGTGCGCTTCATATAATTGCAGATCTCCTGCCTGAGTTCCTTCAGACCGGAATTGGAGGTATAGAAGGTCCTTCCCTTTTCCAGGGAATAGATGCCCTCGTCCCGGATATGCCAGGGCGTGTCAAAATCCGGCTCGCCGACGCCCAGGGAGATGGCATCCTTCATCTCGCTGACCAGATCAAAAAATTTGCGGATCCCGGAGGGCTTGAGCCCCACGGTCTTATCCGAAAGTGTTTTCTTATTATTCATGATAAAAACCTGCTCTCTATGATCACAGAGACTTCCTGCGGTCTCTGCTTTTCTGATCAAAAATTACTGTTTTACGGTCATTACGGGGAGACGATCTCTCTCTGGTCCTCGTATTTCCTGGCCATGATGGTGCCGTGGTCCTTGTATTTTTTGAGGATGAAATGGGTCGCCGTGCTCATGACCGTGTCCAGGGTGGAGAGCTTGTTGGTCACGAAACCGGATACCTCCTTTAGGGTCTTTCCCTCCAGGATGACCATGAGGTCATAGCCGCCGGAGATCAGGTAGGTGCAGTCCACCTCGGGATACTTGTAGATGCGCTCCGCGATATCGTCAAAGCCCTTGCCGCGCTGGGGGGTCACACGAACCTCGATCAGGGCCGTCACGCGCTCAATTCCGGTCTTTTCCCAGTCGATCATGGTGTGGTAGCCGCAGATAATGCCGGCATCCTGCATCTCCTGCATGGCATTGAGGATCTCCATCTCACCGGTGCCCAGAAGGACCGCGAGCTCCTTCATGTCGATGCGGCTGTTTTTTTCAATGATTGCCAGTATCTTCTGCTTCAAAGTATCCATCTTTCTTTCCTTTCTTTCAGGCTTCCCATTGCCTGAAGTCATGACTCGAAGCCTTCGGTATCCTGATTTATTGATTATTTTGCAAGTGCATTGTACCTGCAAAACAGGTTGCTGAAAATTTACATGATTCCATTGACTGCTGAATCTGTTTCCGCATTTAAATGCACTTATCTTAAATGAACTTATCATATGCGGATATCAAAACATATCCCGGGGAGTGTTCATAAGCCTTCCCTACAGAAAGCCGCCAGAGAATCTGTCTGCGGCCGGTCCAGGTGGCGGATCTCGTCCCCGTTGTAAATGATCTTCTTATTATCAGAGAGGAGTCTCCCGATCCTCACGGAATTGATCCCGGCCTCCAGGAGCCTGCGGACCAGGCCCTCTCCGTCCTCCGCCGCTATCAACAGGCACCCGGCGGACTTCATCAGATAGGGATTGATCTCAAAATGATCCGTGATCTCGATCGTCTCCTGCAGGACCGGCATCCTCTGCAGGTCCGCCTCCAGACCGCTTCCGGTCTTTTTCGCCAGCTCCCAGAGACCCGCCATAAGCCCTCCGTCAGCCGGGCTGACCATGGCCCGGGCTCCATGCTCCCATGCGATCCCGGCAGCCCTCACAACACACAGATCCTCCCGGAGCTGCTCTGTCCGGTGGAGCAGGGAGTATGGAAAACGATGCAGGAGCTCCTCCATCCTGCCGGCAGTCAGGAGCCAGGTCCCCTCCAGGCCGACCCAGCCTGCGGCGACGATATCCGTTTTTTCAGGCTCCGGTCCCGCCTGGTCTTTTCCGGCATTTTCAGAAACCGTATTTTTATATTTTAAAAATTTTTTATATTTTAAAAAATTTTTATCCTGTAAATCTGCGGCGAGGCCGGTTTCCGGACCGGATTCCTCAGGCCTCCCGCAGGAAGTCCTTTTCCGGCAGGCAAAGGGCTCTCCCGACGCGCAGCCCGTCACAAGGGGGCGCGTCACGGCGTCCGTCACCTCGACCTGGCCTGCGGCCACCTCCAGATCCAGAGAAAAGGCCGTCCTGCAGATCTGCCACATCAGGTCCCTGAGCGTCTCCTCCCGCGTCCCGGGAGGCAGCAGGATGACCGGCCGGAAGAGCTTCGCCCGGATCCCGTCCGCCGCCAGTCCGTTGACAGCCCGGATCACGGCAAGCCCGCCTTCATATCCGGCGCCCAGCGTCACGGCAGCCACTGACGGAAGCGTCCGTCCGGGTCCATGCTTATCAGGCATATCATCCGGATCTTCGGGACCCGCCGCGCCGCGGCCCGCGTCTGCGTCAATGCCCGCCTTTCGGGCATCCTTTCTCCACCCGGCCGCCGCCTGGCCCTCATGCAGGATCACATCCTCCACAGACCTCTTGAGGACATTTTCATCAATGATTCCATACCGTAATTCCATAATAAACCTCATTATATTATTCCGTATTCCGCTTTGCAAGTTGAATGAAATCTATGCTAATATACAAAGGCTGTGGAGTTACAGTTCAGGCCCCCTGTGGAACCTGGACTGTGACACTCAAAAAGGAGGATATTTTCACATGTACAACAAACTGACCGAAAAAGATATAGAGGATATGGAAAAAGAGATCGAGCACCGCAAGCTGGTGGTCCGCCCCCGTCTGCTGGAGGATGTCAAGGAGGCCAGGGCCCACGGAGATCTCAGTGAAAACTTTGAATACTACGCCGCCAAGCGCGAAAAAAACCGCAACGAGAGCCGGATCCGCTTCCTGGAGCGCATGATCAAAACCGCCAGGGTCATTGAGGACAATTCCGCCGAGGACGAGGTCGGTGTCGGCAAGACGGTCACCATCTATATTCCCGAGGACGATGAGGAGGAGACCTACACCCTGGTCAGCACCATGCGCCAGGACTCCCTGCATGGCCTGATCAGCGTCGAGTCCCCCCTGGGCAAGTCCCTGCTCCGCCACCGGGTCGGCGATACCGTCACGATCCGGGTCAGCGACAGCTACAGCTACCAGGCTCTGATCCGCAGCATCACCACTTCCAATACAGCGGACGAGGCCGAGCTCAGAAGCTTCTGAACTTTTTTCAAAAAGCGATTCGATCAATTTCTGAAAAAAAGACAATAATACATGACCAAAATAACTGCTTTTTCCTTGACTTTCAGACATAGAAAGCCTATAGTATAGAAAGTCACGCTTCAACGCGTAGATGCGTGACGCTTTAACTTGCTAAAGTATGCAGGCAGGGAATCTGCAGGACTCCGCATCACAAGAGAATCAGCACAGCTCCGGACAGCCGGACAGAGATTCCCCCTGACCCACAGATCCTTTTTAACAAAAAATTCTTACGCAAAATCATTCTTACAAAAAATCATTTTGAGAGGAGATAACCATGCTCATCACAGACTTTCTGGAAAAAAACGCGAGAGAGTTCCCGGATGATATCGCCCTGGTGGAGCTGAACCCCGAAGTCAGGATTCCCAGGCTCACGACCTGGAAGGAATATGAACTGATCCAGCCCAGGAATGAGGTTCCCTTCCGCACCGAGATCACCTGGGGTGTCTTTGACGAAAAGGCAAACCGCGTCGCCAACTTCCTTCTGGCCCGCGGCATCGTCAAGGGAGACAAGGTCGCGATCCTTATGATGAACTGCCTGGACTGGCTTCCCATCTATTTCGGCATTCTCAAGGCCGGCGCCATCGCTGTCCCGCTCAACTTCCGCTATTCCGCGGATGAGATCGAATACTGCGTCAACCTGGCCGAGGCCGATGTCCTGATCTTCGGCCCCGAATTCATCGGACGTGTCGAGGAGATTGCGGACAACATCATCAGCCACAGGCTCCTCCTCTTTATCGGACCGGACTGCCCCTCCTTCGCGGAAGACCTCATGTCCCAGACCGCGAATTACTCCAGCAAGGCTCCCAATCTCGATATCAGTGAGGATGACTACGGCGCGATCTACTTCTCCTCAGGGACCACAGGCTTCCCCAAGGCCATCCTGCACACCCATGCAGGCATCACCCATGCGGCGATCCAGGAGCAGAAGCACCACGGCCAGCAGAAGAACGACACCTTCCTCTGCATCCCGCCCCTCTACCACACAGGCGCCAAGATGCACTGGTTCGGCTCCCTCGTCTCCGGCGGCAAGGCGGTCCTCCTGCGCGGGACCTCTCCCAGGATCATCCTGGACGCGGTCTCCAAGGAACACTGCACCGTCGTCTGGCTCCTGGTTCCTTGGGCTCAGGACATCCTGGACGCCATCGACAACGGGTCCGTCTCCCTGGAGGACTATGAGCTCGACCAGTGGAGGCTCATGCACATCGGCGCTCAGCCGGTCCCGCCTTCCATGATCAAGCACTGGATGGACTATTTTCCCAACCACAAATACGACACCAACTACGGCCT
>DGUF01000167.1:9893-16408 GCA_002394525.1 Lachnospiraceae bacterium UBA4317
CACCAACTACGGCCTGTCCGAGTCCCTGGGCCCCGGCTGCGTCCACCTGGGCGTCGAAAATATCCACAAGGTCGGCGCGATCGGTATCCCCGGTTTCGAATGGGAGTGCCGCATCGTCGATGAAAACCGTCAGACCGTTCCCCAGGGAGAGGTCGGTGAGCTCGCTGTCAGGGGCCCCGGCGTCATGGTCTGCTACTACAACAACCCCGAGGCCACCAAAGAAGTCCTGGACGATGACCGCTGGCTCTACACCGGCGACATGGCCATGCAGGACAAGGACGGCTTCTACTACCTGGTAGACCGCAAAAAGGACGTCATCATCACCGGCGGCGAAAACATCTATCCCGTCCAGGTCGAGGACTTCCTCCACGCCTTCCCGCCCGTCAACGATGTCGCCGTCATCGGCCTTCCCGACAAGCGCCTGGGCGAGATCGCGGCCGCGATCATCCAGCTCAAGGAGGGCTTCACCTGCACGGAGGAGGAAGTCAACAACTACTGCAGAAAGCTTCCCCGCTACAAGAGGCCCCGAAAGATCATCTTTGCCGAGGTTCCCAGAAATCCCACCGGCAAGATTGAAAAGCCCAAGCTCCGCGAACAGTACGGCGCAGCCTTCCTGGTCGCAGCGGAAAACGAAATGGAACACAATTGACCAGAAACCGGAATTTCCCGTAAAAAGTCAATAAACTGTAAAGTCAAAAAGACCTGCCGCCGGTCACGGACCGGCAGCAGGTCTTTTGATTTCTTTTGATTGCGGATATTCAATTTTCAAAGGCAGCATTTTTCTTTCCGGGCCGGATATTTCCGGAATGAAATTTTTTCAGACCGGATATTTCCGGATCAGATTTTTTCCGGACTGGACTGGAGATCCTTCATGGAACGGCAAACTCCCCGCCCGACATACTCTCCAGCTTATCCTCTCCCGGGACCCAGGAAAAGTAGTGCTCCTCTGTGTGCTCCTGCAGGTTGTCTTCCTCTTCCTCCGTCACCTTCAGGGTGAGCTTCATAAAGATCCGGGCGACCTGCCCCTTTTCATCCAGCCGGAAGCCCTGCATCTCCATGGTCTGCAGGTCTCCCCTGATACCGGTCTCCCCGGCCAGCTTTCCGATCGTCAGGCTCAGGTCCACGCCGCTCAGCCCGGTCTTTTCCAGAGCCTCCTTACAGGTGATCGGCTCGGAGTTTTTTTCATCCGCCGCCAGGGTCATCATATCGTAAAGCCTGGTCGTATCCTCCGATACATACCAGACGACCGTCACCTGGGGATAGCCCTCCACACTGTGTATATAGGACCGCATTTCCATATGCGATCCCCTCTTTTTCTCCTTCTCAACGATCCTGTGCAGGGTATTGGTCTTTTTTTCCAGATCGCGGAGCTTTTTCATAACCTCTTTATCAGAGGAATAAAATTCCGGTATCTGTATGATCTCGCCGTCTTTGCCCTCCTCCTGGATCAGCCGTATTTCAATCTCCTTACTGCTGCTTTTGTCTCCCGCGCAGGAGCTGCAGAAAACCATACCCAGAAGACACAGGATCATCAGAGGCAGTCTGTATTTATAATGTATCAATTTCATTATCATCAACCATTTCCTCTCATGCCCGGAGCCATTTGGACATCTGTGCACAAAAATGATTATAACATAGCCTAAACAAATATGGACTTTTCATTGTCCATTTTAACTGCTTTTTGCTATAATAGGGAACTGTACCTAAAACAGGGACCACGTTTCTGCACACGGCCCTTCGAAGGGCATGTACATGTAACGCCGGGTCTGAACTGTAACGGGACCACAAATACTATCACAAAAAGGAATCAATATCACTATGCGTTTGAGAAATATTCCGGGAGCCCGCGACGCGATCGCGGCCAGCCCTTATGTCGTACAGAAACCCGAAAACCACTGCGGAAACTGGAAGGACCTGTTCGGAAATGACAGGCCCCTCCACCTGGAGATCGGCACCGGCAAGGGCAGATTCATCATGCAGCTGGCCCAGGAGCATCCCGAGATCAACTATATCGGGATTGAAAAATATTCCAGCGTCCTGCTCCGCTGCCTGGAAAAGCAGGAGGAGCTCCAGCTTCAGAACCTGGTCTTTATCCGCGGAGACGCCGAGCTGATCAACACCTATTTTGCCGACGGGGAGATCGACCGGATCTACCTCAACTTCTCCGACCCCTGGCCCAAGGAGAGGCACGCGAGGCGCCGCCTCCCCTCCTCCGACTACCTGAGGAGGTATGACCGCATCCTGGCACAGGGAGGAGTCATCGAATTCAAGACCGACAACCGGGGGCTCTTCGACTTTGCCGTGGAGGAGACCGCCCAGAGCGCCTTCGAGATCGCGCAGATCACCTACGACCTCCACAATGACCCCGCCATGAATGCCGGCAATATCATGACCGAGTACGAGGAGAAATTTTCCAAAAAGGGAAATAAGATCTGCAAATACATCCTCCGCCGCAGGTGATCAATGCAATCGTTCAATGCTGATGATCAATTCTGATGATCAACGCAATTTGATCATTCAAATGCCCTGAAATAATCGAAAACCGTGTCACGAAAGGCAATCAATGAAATATAGAAATGACCACTTTTTTGATGCGAAGGCCGGCCATGCGCGGCCGGCCGCAAAAGGCAGAAAGGGTGGCGGAAATCTTCCTGTAAGAGGATTCCTGGTCCGGTCCACGGCTCTTCTGACAGCCCTGTGCCTGTCCGCGGCAGCCCTGCCTTTTCCCGCGGCAGCCGCGGAAAAAAAGAAGAAAAAGGACGGGATCTACAGTGAAGCCATCTTCAGCTCCGACGGACTGGAGGACTACAACGCCGAGATCGCCTACAACAAAAAACAGCCTGTCCAGACCAACCAGATCGAGGGCTGGCCCAAAGGACCTGTGATCGGAGCCGCCGGAGCCGTCGTCATGGACGCGGACAGCGGGGCTATCCTCTACGGCAAGAACGTCGACAAGCGCCTCTATCCTGCCAGCATCACAAAGGTCCTGACCGCCCTTTTAGCCTATGAAAATCTCCGCCCCTCCGACAAGATCACCTTCTCGGAGAACGCTGTCTTCGGCATAGAAGCCGGCAGCTCCAATATCGGAATGGATGTGGGCGAAACGATCACGATGGAGGAGGCCCTCTACGGCCTGCTGATCGCGTCCGCCAATGAGGTCGCCGTCGCCCTGGGGGAAAAGGTTTCCGGCTCGGAATCCGAATTTGCCGACCTCATGAACAAGCGGGCAAAGGAGCTGGGATGTCAGAATTCCCACTTCGTCAACCCCAACGGGCTTCCCGATCCCGACCACTACACCAGTGCCCGGGATATGGCCCTGATCGCCAGAGAGGTCTATAAACACCCCGACCTCGTCCACTATATGTCCCAGATGAACTATCATTTTGAGCAGTCCTCAAAGCAGCCGGATGATTTCTGGGTCCTCAACACCAATGATTTCCTGACGGGAGAGGTCAAGTGCGACGATATCGTGGGCGGCAAGACCGGATATACGGACCAGGCCCGGGAGACCCTGGTCTCCTTCGCGGAGAGAGACGGCGTCCGCCTGGTCTGCGTGATCATGCGGGAGGAGCCCCCCTACCAGTACTACGACACCATCGACCTGCTGGACTATGCCTTTAAAAACTTCAAGACCGTCCGCGTGGCGGAGGAGGAAAAGAGATTTTCCATGCAGTCCCCTGACTTCCTCGCAAAGGGCCCCGATATTTTCGGGATCACCGCGTCCCCCTGCAGGATCCCGGAGGACACCAGCCTCATGATCCCCAAAAAGGCCTCCTTCGCCGACCTGACCGCGCAGATCACTCCTTTCACCTATGAGGTCCCGGCCGGCACAGACTCTGCCGCAGCTTCCGAAAATGAATCCCCGGAATCCGACGCGCCTGCCGCATCCACCCCCGGAGAGGATCCCTCCCACCTGCTGGAGGACGGCACCCGCATTCTGGGTGTGATCCAGTACAAGTACAGGGATTATGACATAGGGACAGCCAATGTCCTCTTCCGCCCCTCCCAGAAAGCCGTCTTTTCCACAAAAACGACAGCGGGCGCGGATACAGCCTCTGACACAGCCTCGACCGGAGCCACAGCGGCTCCTGAGGAGTCCACTGCCTCCTCAGGCTCCCCCTCCGAAGGCGGAAGCGACTCCGTCACGGAAGAGATCCACGGGATCCGGTCCCTGCTCTTTGGCATCGCCCACACCGGCGCGCACGGCTCCATCTATCTCAATATTCTGCTGATCCTGCCCCTGGTGCTCGCCATCGCCTTCCTCCTCTGCGTGATCTTCTTTATCCGCAGCATCATCGAGGAGAGGAAGAGACAGAGCCGCAGGAGAAGAAGACGGGCCGGGACAAATCAGGGCTCCGGACCTGCCGGCTCCGCCGGCCGCCGCCCCTCCTCCAGTACCGGGCGAAGAGAGGGACGCAGAGAGTCGTCTTATGACCGGACCGGAAACCGCCGCTACAGGTAAAACAAAAATTCTCAGGTAACTGTTCAGCACCTGCAGTCCCGGACTGACAGAGGCGCAGAGTGCTGAACAGTTACAAAAACAGAAAAAACAGGATGAGAAGAAATCTCCTCATCCTGTTTTTTATTATCTATATATCAGTCAGTCAGACTGTCATGCACCTGACCGGTCCCCTGAGAGGGTCCTTTCAAATGCATTCACAGAGCGGGTCCTGATCAGTCAAGAGCCTTGACGATCATGGAGCAGCCCATGCCGCCGCCGATGCAGAGAGTTGCAAGACCGGTCTTGGCACCGGTTCTCTCCATGTTGGCGAGCAGAGTGACGAAGATACGGCAGCCGGAAGCACCTACGGGGTGGCCCAGAGCGATTGCGCCGCCGGTGATGTTGAGCTTCTCAGCGGGGAAGTTCAGTTCCTTGGCAACTGCGACAGACTGTGCTGCGAATGCCTCGTTTGCCTCGATGAGGTCGATGTCATCGATGGTCATGTCCAGTCTCTTGAAGAGCTTTCTGGTAGCTGCAACGGGGCCGACACCCATGATGCGGGGATCTACGCCGCCCAGGCAGCCGCCGATCCACTCGACCTGTGCCTTGACGCCCAGCTCTTTGGCCTTCTCTTCGCTCATGACGACGACTGCTGCAGCACCATCGTTGATACCGGAAGCGTTACCTGCAGTGACAACGCCATCCTTGTTGATGGGACGCAGAGCGGAAAGAGACTCAGCAGTTGTGCCGGGACGAGGGCCTTCATCCTTGTCAAAGATCACAGTTTTCTTTTTCTGCTTGACTTCGACGGGAACGATCTGGCTGTCGAAATAGCCCTTCTCCTGAGCCTCGACTGCCTTCTGCTGGCTGCTGGCTGCGAACTCATCGAGCTCTTCGCGGGTCAGATGCCACTCCTCGGCTACGTTGTCCGCAGTGCGGATCATGTGGTAGTCATTGAATGCATCCCACAGAGCATCCTTGATCATGGTGTCGACCAGGACGCCGTTGTTCATACGATAACCATAGCGGCCTTTCTCGAGGGCGAAGGGAGCCATGGACATGTTCTCAGTACCGCCTGCGACAACGATGTCGGCATCACCGGACTTGATCATCTCTGCAGCCATGTTGATGGCATTCAGACCGGAACCGCAGACAACATTGATCGTGACAGCGGGAACCTCTACAGGAATACCAGCCTTGATGGAGCACTGACGTGCAACGTTCTGTCCCTGAGAAGCCTGGATAACGCAGCCCATGATGACTTCGTCAACCTGATCAGCGGGTACATTGGCGCGCTTCAGAGCTTCCTTGACAACGATTGCGCCGAGCTCTGTAGCAGGCGTCGTGGAAAGGCCGCCGCCCATTTTGCCGATCGCCGTGCGGCATGCACCCGCAATAACAACTTTCTTAGACATAAGTAATCCTCCTTTGTCAAATGTGATCATTCCGGCAACTGTCCGCGATTCTCACAAGTGATCTTACGCATCCGCTGCCAAAAATTAAAATGTTGTCCGCACCTGTAGCATCTGTACTAATTATTTTATGCATTTTTTACCAAAGAGGCAAGCCGGAATTTCCCTTGTTTTGTACATTTTTTGCAACTATCCGGAGATCATCCCCTATATGACCGCCGGATCCCGTATATTTAATCACATCCCTTTAAATTTATGGGAAATTCCGGTATACCTTCTCAGCGTAAGTAAAAGATCCGCGCTATGTCCATGCATTTTGCATGCGAGCATGCAAAATGCATGGCCGCACTGCGGGAGCTTTACCTGATTCCGTAAAAGCTCCCGGATTGCTCCGCGCGGCTTTGGCCGCACCGCGGGAGCTTTTACGGTAAATAATTATTTAACAAATACTTAGTGTGCTAACTATTAGTTATTTTCTATCATATGATAGATATGTTGTCAATAAAAATATGAATGATAAAAAATAGACAGAAAAACCGTGACAATTCAGGTCTTTCTGTCTATTTAATCAGCTTATTTTATGATGTAAAGGTCAAAAGGTATCCAATGGCTCTGAGTCTCGTCAAGCTGCACAAACAGCCGAAGGGCCTTGGCGAGCGGCC
>DGUF01000161.1 GCA_002394525.1 Lachnospiraceae bacterium UBA4317
CCCCAGTCTCTCTGCCAGCTTCTGGCCGACCTCGCGTCCGCCTGAACCGTACTGACGGCTGATTGTGATGATACTGTTCGCCATGATATTACCTCCCTCTTGGAAAATGCGGATGCCTTCTTCTGCATAGACAAACCTTCCTTTGGCAACAGGCATAAACCCGGGCGGCCGCTATGACCTGTCGGGAAGCTGCCTATGCAAAGGACAATCGATATCCAGAGACATACCCCGCAAACGCTGCTGCTGTTCATAAATCAGGCTTATGAGCACCTCCATGGAAACGAACCACACATTATAATCCCAAAAAGAGATGAAAAGCTGTCAGCCTGATTGAAACTCTTCATTTCTTAGTTATATTCTACAATAGAGCCGTTGAGGTGTCAAACTCTTTAAGCAATTTGCACATATTATCAGAATTAAGATTAAATATGTGCATTCACGCAGGCCTTCACTACTGCGGTCTGCCTGTGCCGCCCTTTTTGGGAAAGATGATGTGGCGCAGGACGTAGGAGGCGTAATCGGACAGGGCCTCCCGGTCCTTCCTGAATTTCTCCGAGAATTCGAAAAAGATTTCCTTATCCTCGTAGCGGCGCTTGAAAAAGGGCGTGCAGTAGAGGTCCCACTGGGGCAGGTAGGAGGACTGCTTTCTGGTATAGCAGGTTTCGGGCCGGGCCTGGACGCGGCGGTTTTTGTCCACGTAGGAGGCTATATACTTGTGGATGGCCATGTCCTCGCCGGGCAGATAGTAGTAGTCCCGGTAGTTGGCGTAATAATACTTCATCTCCTCGGTGTAGAGCGGGATCTTGAGAACGCCGGTCTCCCCGTCGATCTTGAGATAGCAGTGGTCGAGCCCGGCATAGATCCTGACCGGCAGGGTAAAGGGGATGGCGAACTGGATCAGCAGCTCCTCTGCCGGGTTTCCCTCGTGGTCTGTGAAATAATTGGCCTGGGCCTTGCGCACGTCCGCCTTCATTTCCTCCAGATGGGTGAACTGAGCCAGGGGGAGGAGGTCCAGGAGCCCGGAGACATCCGCCTCGTTCCAGGCGGTCAGCTGGTCCAGCAGGGTGGAGGAGGGCAGGGCCAGGTATTTTTTATAGAGCTCGATCATCTCCTTTCCGTCCCTGTTCTCGGTCCGGCCGGTCTGCAGGGCCTGCTCCAGGGTCTGCTGGCGGTAGTCCGCCAGGCCCAGCAGGTGCCTGTAGGGCGCGATATAGCCATAGAGGTCGATGGAGCTCATGGACAGGAAGGAGGACGCCATGTCCTGCATGCCGTGGACCTCGATCCTGGCCCTCAGAAAGGGGAGGTCGAAGCGGTTGCCGTTATAGTTGATGACATAGCGGAAGCGGCTGCAGTAGATCAGAAAGGAGGAGAGGATTCTTTTTTCATCCAGTCCCGTGTCGTCGAACCACTGGGTCAGCTCCCAACCGTCGTGCTGCATGCAGATGCAGCCGATCATATAGACCCGGCAGTCCGCTCTTTTGATCCCTGTCGTCGCAAGATCGAGAAAGAGGACATTCCCGGGCTCCGCGTCGACCCCGGGAAGAGAGACCTGTGCCTGTCTGGAAATGGATTTACTGAAGATCCTCATGATAAAAAACGCCTCCTGGCGGAATACTTTGTGTTTGAAAGCTGGTTTACCGTTATAGTTTAACACAAGTTACAGTTCAGACCCACCTGAAATTCGAGGCGTTTTTGAGCGGTCTTCAGCGAAAAAACCCGAGTTGAACGGCGCGCGGCGCACGCGGAGCGTATTGGAATCGCCGCGCGCAATGTTACAAGTTCACGCCCTCAATAGGGCGTGAACGGTAACTAACACAAAAAGGTATAGGCGGGGATGTCGTATTTTCTTTGTGCTATGCATGGATTTGTGGTATAGTAAGAAATTGGCAAATATTCATTTGTGCATTCGGGACCGGTGCAGAACGGCTGCCGTGGTCTGCGTCCGCGAGGTCCCCGTTTTTTTCTCAGGCCTTTCAAGGGGCGGCCCCGCCCCCCGGCAGGCACATTTCAAGATGGAGGTAATACTGCAGATATGAAAGAAATATTATATAAGAGTACACGGTCCGACAGTCAGCCTGTGCCCGCCTCAAAAGCCATCCTGATGGGCCTGGCCCAGGACGGAGGCCTTTTTGTCCCCACGGAGTTCCCGGAGCTTGACGTGAGCCTGGAGGCGCTGGCCGGCATGGATTACCGCCAGGTCGCCTATGAGGTCATGAAGCTGATGCTCTCCGATTTTACGGAGGAGGAGCTCAGGGGCTGCATCGCCAGGGCCTACGACAGCAAATTCGATACGGACCAGATCGTGCCTCTGAGAAAGGCTGACGGTTCCTGGTATCTGGAGCTTTTCCACGGGCCCACGATCGCCTTCAAGGACATGGCCCTGCAGATCCTGCCCCATCTGATGATCACCTCCGCCCGCAAGAATCAGGAGGACAAGGAGATCGTCATCCTGACCGCCACCAGCGGGGATACCGGCAAGGCCGCCATGGCAGGCTTCGCGGATGTCGCAGGGACCCGGATCATGGTCTTTTATCCCAAGGACGGGGTCTCCTCCATCCAGGAGCGGCAGATGGTGACCCAGAAGGGGGACAACACCCGCGTGGTCGGTATTCGCGGAAACTTTGACGACGCCCAGAGCGCGGTCAAGGAGATCTTTGGAGACGAGGACCTGCGGGCGCAGATGGCGGACAGGGGCTTTGCCTTCTCCTCCGCCAACTCCATCAAC
>DGUF01000164.1:0-943 GCA_002394525.1 Lachnospiraceae bacterium UBA4317
GGATCTGCCTGGTCGTCTCCACGCCATCCATGCCCGGCATTTTCCAGTCGACCAGGATGAGGTCATAGGCCTCCCTGCGGGCCTGCCGGACTTTGACCATTTCCAGCCCCTTTTCCCCGGAGCCGGCAGTCTCACAGCTGATCCCGACCTGGCCCAGGACGATCCTGGCATGCTCACAGGCGATCTGGTCATCGTCGATGACCAGGACCGTCATCTCATGAGGATGCAGGCCCAGGTCTCCGTTTCTATCCGCCTCCTCCCCGCGGCGGTCGGATTCCGTCAGGGTCAGGGTGACGGTAAAGGTCGTCCCCTTTCCCTTCTCGCTTTCCACCTCTATGTGGCCGTTCATCAGCTCCACAATGCTCTTTGTGATGGGCAGGCCCAGGCCGGTGCTGCCGTAGCGGCTGGTGGCGGAGGAGTCCTCCTGGCTGAAGGCATCAAAGACATGCGGCAGATATTCCCTGCTCATTCCGATGCCGGTATCCTGAATGATAAATTTCAGGGTGGATTTTCCATGGAAGCGGGCGGTCTCCTCGATGATGAAGGTCACCGTGCCTCCCGACGGGGTAAACTTGACCGCATTGCCCAGGATGTTGATCATGACCTGGCGCAGCTTCATATCGTCCCCGATATAATACTCGTCGATCTTTCCCCGGATCCTGCACTCATAGTGGAGGTCCTTGTCCCTGCACTGGCCGCTGATGATCGTATTGACCTGCTCCAGGGCCCTGGAGAAAGAGAACTCCTCATTCCGGATGGTCATTTTTCCGGATTCGATCCTGGACATATCCAGGATGTCATTGATGATATTGAGGAGATGTCTGGCTGAGATCCCGATCTTTTCCAGATACTCCCTGGTCTGGCCCGGCAGCTCCGGATCGTTGAGCGCGATGTTGTTGAGTCCGATGATCGCGTTCATGGGCGTCCGGATCTCATGGCTCAT
>DGUF01000164.1:1000-3101 GCA_002394525.1 Lachnospiraceae bacterium UBA4317
CGGATCTCATGGCTCATGTTGGAGAGAAAAGCCGTCTTGGCCCGGCTGGCCTGCTCAGCTGCCGCCAGGGCGTTTTTGAGGGCCTCATTCTGGGCCATGGACCTGCGGGTCTCCGCGTCGATATCCGAAAAACAGGCGCTCACCTCGCGGACCCTGTCGCCGTCCCTCTCCTCCGGTCTGCGGACCCCCGCGAACCGGACCATCTCATAGCTCTCCCTGCCCTGCCGGCTGACCATATAGCGGAAGGAGATGACCCTCTCGTTCTTCAGCCCCTCCCGGATATTGTCCGGCTGGACGAACTTCAGAAAGTCGTCGAGATAGGCCTCCGTGATATACTGCCTGGCATAGGCCGTCACGGATTCCAGATAACGGAAGTGGTCCCCCACCCTGAACCCGTCATAGATGCCGGAATGAGCCTGGTAGCACATGCCCTCATCCTTTTCCAGATCCAGATAATAGACGCTCCAGTAGTCCGAAGCCAATGCGGTGATCAGGCTGGCCTGGCGCTTCCGGCCCCTGACCGTGTTGAGCAGCTCCTCCTGCAGGGCCAGGCGCTTTTCCTGCTCCTGCTGCAGGGTCCTCTGCTCCGCCTCCTCCGTCTTGGCATCCAGGGTCTCGGTGACATCGACACAGAGTCCCAGCGTGCAGAGCCTTCCGTTTATATCCGTAAACTTCTGCTTGGTCGTCTGAAAATGCCTGGGGAAACCGGCCGCGTCCGGTACGTCCTCAAAAAAGACATAGGCCCCATCCATAGCCAGGGCCTTCCGGTCGTCCTCCACAAAATGGGCAGCCGTCACAGGGTCGAAAATATCAAAATCCGTGAGTCCCACGACTCCATCCGGTGACTCCTTGTGGGCATACTCGGCAAAGGACTGGCTGCAGGCCAGATACCTGCCGGTCTCCGCGTCCTTTGAAAAGGTCAGGGCCGGCAGACTGTTGAGCAGCGATACAGTATTGTCAAATTTGACTTTGTCATTCATCTTTTTTCTCCATAGAACCGGGGCCTGCTGTCTTTTTCCTTCAGGGACCTTCCTTTAAGGGAACTTCCGTTCATGGGCTTCCTTCAGGGACTTCCGTTATGGAACTTCCCTCAGGGGACTCCCGGTGAGACTCGGCCGCAAAAGCCTTCCTGGTCCCGAAGGACTGCGTAAAAGGATATTCAACCCGCAGTACCGCGGCCAAACCCCGTTCTGTAAAACTGCTGCCGGTGCCTTTTCATTTCAAGTTTACAGGAATCAACCTGATGAATCAAGATTAGCTTCCGAATCTGAATCTCCGGTTTTTCCATGCAGCGCCGCGCGCCGTCTTTCTTGCGCCCTCCCTCTCCCACTGCTAAAATGGGACCTGGCAGGTACACGGACAGCTCAGGCAGGACAGGGAAGAGCAATGAATACGATCATCCTTATTTCAGAAAAAACCAATTTGAATGACAAGGCAGAGAAAGAGGCCGCCAGGGCGGGCCTGCTCAGGGAGGGCCTGCGCCTCATGGGCTGCGGGGCCCGGGCCGGCATGTTCAGCGCCCGGGACCTGGTCCTGGCCCCGGATGGGAAGCCGGCCTTCCGCGATCTCCCAGGCCTCCACTTCAGCCTCTCCCACTCGGGGAGCCTGATTGCCTGCGCCTTCAGCGGCCGGGAGATCGGCCTGGACCTGCAGGAAACCACAAACCGCGCAGACCCCCTGCGGATTGCCAGGCGCTTCTATACTCCCGCGGAATATGACCGCCTGGCCGCGCTCCCCGAAGCCCGACGCACAGACCTCTTCTACCGCCTGTGGACGGTCAAGGAAGCCTACCTCAAATACATAGGGTGCGGCCTGCGCGCCCGCCTGGACAGCTTTGACATGGACCCGTTCCCGGACCGGGACTGTCCCCCGCTCGCCCTCTCCCCCTCCGGCCTCACCGTAAGGCCCGTCGATGCCCTTCCCTCCTTTTCGGGCAGGATCCTGGTCCGCGGGGAGGAGGACCTGCTCAGACCGGCCTCCTACACCCTCCTCGCCGCCCCGGCCGGCTACACCATGGCCCTTTGTGACAGAGGGACAGGCACTGTGTCACACTAAAGCGTCTGAGGTCTCTGCGGCCGGCACGCCGGAATAAAAGCAGCAG
>DGUF01000164.1:3230-7167 GCA_002394525.1 Lachnospiraceae bacterium UBA4317
ACAGCAGCTTCCTGCCGGCATGGCCGAAAAGAAAAAAACAGCAGCTTCCTGCCGAACAGGCGGGAAAACTGCTGTTTTCATTTTGATCTGTTTTAATTTCGATCAGTTTTTATCTGTTTTTATTTCAATCTGTTTCTGTCCCGGCCTGTTCAGGCCGTCCTCCCGGCAGGGCGGGTGTCTGCCCGCGTCCCTGCGGGTCCGTCCCCGCGGACTCTTATGCCGCCAGGGCCTGCATTATGCCTCCTGGTCCGGCAGGTCCAGGGCAATGCAGAGGTCGGTCAGCTGGGCGGGATCGACCACGTCGGGGGCTCCGCTCATCAGGTCCGCCGCGTCCTTGTTCTTGGGGAAGGCGATGACCTCGCGGATGCTGTCTGCGCCCGTCAGGAGCATGACAAAGCGGTCGACGCCGTAGGCCAGGCCCGCGTGAGGCGGGACGCCGTACTTGAAGGCCGTCAGCAGGAAGCCGAACTTCTCCTCGGCCTCCTCTTTGGACAGGCCGATGACCTCGAACATCTTCTCCTGGATGTCGCTCTGGTGGATACGGACGCTGCCGCCGCCCAGCTCGACGCCGTTGAGGACGATGTCATAGGCCTTGGCGCGGACGGCGCCGGGATCGGTGTCGATCAGGTGCCAGTCCTCCTCCCTGGGCATGGTGAAGGGATGGTGCATGGCGACGAAGCGGTTCTCCTCCTCGGACCACTCGAGAAGCGGGAAGTCCACGACCCAGAGGAAATTGAATTTGCTGTGGTCGATCAGGCCCATGTCCTCGCCCAGCTTCAGACGCAGGGCGCCCAGGACGTTCCAGACAATGCCGTTCTTGTCCGCGGCAAAGAAGAGCAGGTCGCCGGGCTGGCCGTCCATGCGGCTGACCAGGGCCTGGATCTCCTCCTCGGAGACAAATTTGGCAAAGGAGCACTTGACAGACCCGTCCTCCTTGAGGGCGATGTAGGGCAGGCCCTTGGCGCCGTTGCCGCGGGCCATCTCGACGATCTTGTCGATCTGCTTGCGGCCCATGCCGCCCTGGCCCTTGGCGTTGATGCCGCGGACACTCCAGCCCTTCTTTGCGGCCGCGTCGGCAAAGACGCCGAAACCGCAGTCCTTCACGAGGTCTGTGACCTCGACCAGCTTCATGCCGAAGCGGGTATCCGGCTTGTCCGAGCCGTAGTCATTCATGGCATCGATCCACTTCATGCGGGGGAAGGGAATCTGGACCTTGAGGCCGATCGCCCGCTCGACCACATACTGGATCAGGCGCTCGTTGACGTCGATGACATCATCGACGTCGACAAAGGAGAGCTCCATGTCCGCCTGGGTGAATTCAGGCTGTCTGTCCGCGCGCAGGTCCTCGTCGCGGAAGCACCTGGCGATCTGGAAATAGCGGTCATAGCCGGAGCACATGAGCAGCTGTTTGAAGATCTGAGGTGACTGGGGCAGGGCATAGAAGGTGCCGGGCTTTACGCGGCTGGGCACCAGATAGTCCCTCGCGCCCTCGGGCGTGGACTTGCAGAGAATCGGGGTCTCGATCTCGAGGAAGCCCTCCCCGTCCATAAAGGTCCTCATATCCTGGACGATCCTGCTGCGCAGCATGAGCTTTCTCTGCATATCGGGCCTGCGCAGATCCAGGCTCCTGTACTGGAGACGCAGCTCCTCCTTGGTATTGCTGTTCTCCACGATGTGGAAGGGCGGTGTCTCGGACTCGGACAGGATCCGGGTGTCGGTCACGCGCACCTCGATCGTTCCTGTGGGCAGGTTGGGGTTGACGGCGCCGCTCCGCATGGTGACCGTGCCGGTCGCCGCGACGACAAACTCCGCCCTCATCTTCTCAGCCTTGTGGAAATTCTCCTCTCCGCAGTCGGCCTCCTCATAGATCAGCTGGATCAGGCCGCTCCTGTCCCGCAGGTCCACAAAGACGATGCCGCCCTTGTTCCTCTGCTTGGCCACCCAGCCCATCACTGTCACTGTCTTTCCGACATATTCCTCTGTCAGCTCGGCGCACCGGCAGGTCCGGTGCAGTCCTTTCATAGATTCTGCCATGATATCTGTTGTCCTTCTTTCTTTAAAATATGACAGCGACCAGGCGCCGGACCGCACAAAAGCATGTGCGGTCCGGCCTGTCCGCCTGTCCTTTTATTTTTCAATGGGATTTGTATAGATCTCGACAAACTCCTCGTAGCCCCGGTCCCTGAGCTGCTGCTTCTGGAATTTCTTGTTCTTCGCCATCCTGGCCAGAAGGACCTGTCTGCCGCCGGCCCTGGCCTTCTGGGCCTCGGCCATCGCCTCCTGCAGGCGGCTGGCGGGAAGGTTCTTTTCCAGAAGGAAGGCGACCTTCTCCGGACTTCCGGGGATCTTGAAGCCCTGCTCCATCAGGATCAGGATAATGCGCTCAAAGCCGATGGAGAAGCCGCAGGCCGGAACATCCTTGCCGGTGAACTTGCCGACCATGGCGTCATAGCGGCCGCCGCCGCCACAGCTGATGCCCAGCTCAGGCATGGCGATCTCAAAGATGGTCCCCGTGTAATAGCCCATGCCGCGCACGATCGTGGGGTCAAAGACCATGCGGAAATCCGCCTCCTTGACACCGTCGACGCTCTCGATGACTGTGCGCAGATCCGGGATCACCTCCGGGGCGATCACGCCGGCCAGCCTGTCCTCCAGGAAGGCCAGCTGGTTGTCAGAAGCCTCCAGCCCCTTGAAAAGGCCGATATAGGCATCCGTGCTCTCCTGCGAGAAGCCGCTCTCGATCAGTTCCTTCGCGGCCCCTTCCATGCCGATCTTGTCCATCTTGTCCAGGATGATAAAGACCTCGCCGAAGCGGTCCTGAGGGAAGCCGCAGGCGGCGGCCATGGCCGCCAGGATCCGGCGGTCATTGATGCGGATCTGGAAGCCCTTGAAGCCCAGCCTGCCCAGGGTCGTGGTCGTGGCCAGGATCAGCTCGATCTCGGCCAGGTTGGTCGCCTCGCCGATGATATCGATGTCGCACTGCATGAACTGGCGGTAGCGCCCCTTCTGGGGACGGTCCGCGCGCCAGACATTGCCCATCTGCAGGGCCTTGAAGGGCATGGGCAGATCATTGGCGTGGTTGGAGTAGTAGCGGACCAGGGGGACCGTCAGGTCATAGCGCAGGCCGCCGTCCACCAGGTCCTCCTCAGACCTGGCGCTCTCGAGCTTGAGCTTCTCTCCCCTCTTGAGGATCTTGAAGATCAGCTTCTCATTGTCGCCGCCCTGCTTGCTGGTCAGGTTGGCAATATTCTCCACACAGGGTGTCTCGATGGAGGAGAATCCGAATTCCGCGTAAGTCTTTTTGATCACGGAGATCGCGTAATCGCGGATCTCCATCTCTTCGGGCATAATGTCCTTCATGCCTGTGACAGGCTTTTTAATCAATGCCATACAATCCCTCTCTCTTCTGCAAAGCTCTTGTCCTTATTATCCAGCCTTGTTTCTGTGGCTGTTTCTCAATCATTCCGCAGGAGGGCGGAACGACGGTTCACACTGGTCTCATCCGGCGCGTGGTCCCTGATCCCCGCGCGCAAACAGTTAATTATTTTAACCTGTTTTCCAGTCTTTTTCAACAATCTCCGCAATAGTTTTCGGGACGGGCCTTGTACGGGTTTATAAACTTCTGTCCGCCGCCCTTTGAAAAAGCTCCAGGTATTCCCCTGTCACACGCTTTATGTCGTAGAATCCGATCCGCATCTCTTCAGGCACAGCCCGCAGACCCAGCAGGGGCTCCAGCCTGGCCGCCGGTTTTTATTTTAAAAAAATCCAGGTCTGCGCCTGCTTCTGCATCCCCCTCAATGAACCACGTCGCCTTCCCGTCACACTGCACACTTTCTATAATATTTTGGTGTATTTGTATTTTTTTTTGTGCACTTTTTCCTAATAGGGGTATATAATGAGTATACAGGCGGTTTGGACCACGACCGTCCGATTCTAT
>DGUF01000164.1:7230-10079 GCA_002394525.1 Lachnospiraceae bacterium UBA4317
CCGATTCTATTTTAGAAGGGAGTTGATGAATATGGCGTCAAAAGTCTATGAATGCATCAATAAGATCGCGGACAGCATCATCGCGAACAAGGATTTTCTCACTGAGCTTGACCGCGAGATCGGCGATGCGGACCACGGGATCAATATGGCGCGGGGCTACACTGAAGCACTCGGCCAGCTTCCGCAGGAGGAGACTGACATCGGGGCAGTCCTGAAAAAGACCGGCATGGTCCTCCTGTCCAAGGTAGGCGGAGCCTCCGGCCCCCTCTATGGAACGGCCTATATGAAGGCCGCAAAGGCAGCAGCCGGAAAGACAGAGCTGACTGTCCAGGACGGCAGGGAGATCCTCGATGCGATCATAGGCGGCATCAAGCAGCGCGGGAAGGCTGAGCGGGGGGAAAAGACCATGCTCGACGCCATTATCCCCGCCTATGAGGCTTATTGCGCGGCCGCCGACGAAGGAAAGGATCTGGCAGGCTGTCTCGATGCCATGTGCGCGGCAGCGGCGGAGGGTGTGGAGTATACCAAGACCATCAAAGCGACCAAGGGCCGTGCCAGCTATCTGGGTGACCGCAGTATCGGGCACCAGGATCCCGGAGCCACCTCTTCCCTGCTGACTATGGAGGCCATCCGGAGCTTCGTGCGCGGAGAATAAGCCCCGGGCTTTCTCCATACTGCAATTGCCTTGTCTGAGCCCGCTCACCCGGGGCGGTCAGGCATACTATACGATCATGCCGCTCGTCAGAGCGGCAGCGCAATGCGGTCACAGGTGCCTGTGCCCGCGGCACAGGCACCGGAGTGAATAATCTTGCACCGGCAGGATTTTCACGCTTTCCTCAGGAGGTGAAAAATGGTTGGTATCGTGATCGTGTCACACAGCAGACTCGCCGCGGAGGGGATCCGGGAGCTGGCCGCCCAGATGGCCGGCCCTGACCTGCGCATCATCGCCTGCGGCGGTATGGAGGACGGCAGCATCGGCACCGATTCCATCCGGATCCAGAACGCGATCATTGAGGCTGACAGCGGCGACGGTGTCTGCGCCATGGTCGATCTTGGCAGCGGCATTATGAGCACAGAGACTGCCATCGAGCTGCTGGAATTTGACGATGACCATTCCGGCATAGAGGTCCGGATCGCGGACGCTCCTGTCCTGGAGGGATCCGTGAGCGCGGCGGTCTCCGCATCCGCGGGAGATTCGCTGGAGGAGGTCATCGCTGCCGCCGAAGAGGCACGCGGACTGAAAAAGCTGCAGTAAAGAAGCAGCAGATGTTTTTCACTGAAGATCGGGCAAAAGCACCTGCTATTCAGTGCGTAACACTCAGTGTATAGATGAACAGTTACCAGTATTCTTTTTTGACATGGAGGGCAATCATGAAAAAACTGATCAATGGTGTCGATAATGTAGTTGACGAAATGCTGAACGGAATGACGGCCGCGTTCCCGGAGTATATCGAGCGCGTTCCCGGCACGGATGTGGTCGCGAGAACCGGCGCGAAAAAGACCGACAAGGTCGTCCTGATCAGCGGCGGCGGCAGCGGACATGAGCCCGCGCACGGCGGATATGTAGGAAAGGGCATGCTGGACGCGGCAGTCGCGGGCGCTGTCTTTACCTCTCCCACCCCCGACCAGGTCTATGAGGCGATCAAGGCCACAGAGTGCGGCAAGGGAGCCCTCCTGATCATCAAAAACTATACCGGTGATGTCATGAACTTCGAGATGGCCGCTGACATGGCCGCGGACGAGGATATCGCCGTCGACAAGGTCGTCGTCGCGGACGATGTCGCGGTCGAGAATTCCACCTGGACTACAGGCCGCCGCGGGATCGCCGGCACCGTCTTTGTACACAAGATCGCAGGCGCCTGCGCTGAGACCGGGGCTGATCTGGCCGAGGTAAAGCGCGTAGCGGAGAAGGTCATCGCCAACGTCCGTTCCATGGGCATGGCCGTCGCCCCCTGCACCGTCCCCGCAGTCGGCAAGCCCGGCTTCGACCTGGCCGAAGATGAAGTCGAGATCGGCATCGGCATCCACGGCGAGCCCGGCACCCACCGCGAGAAGATCAGCCCGGTCAACGATATCGTCGACCATCTCGTCGGCAAGATCCTCGACGAAGGCATCTACGCAGAGGGAGACGAGGTCGCGGTCATGGTCAACGGCATGGGCGGCACACCCCTGAGCGAGCTCTTCATCGCCAACCTCCGCGTCAAGGAGATCCTTGACGGAAAGAAGATCAAGATCGCCAAGACCGTCGTTGGCAACTACATGACCTCCCTCGATATGGAAGGTTTCTCCGTCACCCTGCTCAAGCTCGACGACGAACTCAAAGGCTACCTGAACGCGCCTGCGGACACGCCCGCCTATAAAGAAGTGTAATAGGGAGGTCCAATGTCATTTCTGGATATTTTTAAATCTGTAGATATCAACAAAGAAGTCAACCGCTGCAGGACAACAAAGGGGGCGGTCCTGCTCGACGTGCGCACCGAGGAGGAATACCGCAGCGGGCACATCGGCGGAAGCCGCAACATCCCTGTCGAAAAGATCAGCAATGCAGTCAATCTCCTGCATGACAAATCCGCTCCGGTCTTCGTCTACTGCCAGAGCGGCTCCCGCAGCCGCAAGGCGGCCTCCGAGCTCAAAAAAATGGGATACACCGAAGTATACAATATCGGCGGCATCGACCAGTACCTTGGCCAGGTCCAGAAGGGAAAACGCTGATCCGGTCACCGCATTGAAGAATCCCTTTTTCCCTGAGTATTTTCAAGGTCAATGAAGATGGTCACGGAAAAGATTTTTCAAATAGCACATAAACAGGCACAGTAAAAGACACTGAATAGGGTAGAGGGGAGCCAAGC